>NZ_JCBCCK010000072.1:0-11182 GCF_059864935.1 Planktosalinus sp. | reverse complement strand
ACATCCCAGAAAAGCATTGATTTTAAGCGCCTTTCAGCTTCCTTAGAACCATCAAGAACCATACCAAATCCACCATTGATGACCTCTCCCCAGCCCACACCACCACCGTTGTGAATGCTCACCCAGGTGGCTCCTCTAAAGCTGTCACCAATCACATTGTGAATGGCCATGTCTGCCGTAAAACGGCTTCCGTCATAGATGTTTGAGGTCTCGCGGTAAGGTGAATCGGTTCCTGAAACATCGTGGTGGTCACGGCCTAAAATTACAGGTCCAATTTCGCCTTGAGCGATGGCATTGTTGAAAGCTTCGGCAATTTTAATGCGACCGTCACTGTCTGCATACAATATGCGTGCTTGTGAGCCCACAACGAGTTTATTTTGCTGTGCGCCTTTGATCCAGGTGATATTGTCCTGCATTTGTTGTTTGATTTCCTCGGGCGAATTTTTCATCAGCTCTTCCAAAACTTTACACGCAATGGCATCGGTTTTTTCAAGGTCTTCGGGTTTTCCCGAAGCGCATACCCAACGGAACGGTCCAAAACCAAAGTCAAAACACATGGGTCCCATAATGTCCTGAACATAAGAGGGGTATTTAAATTCACGTGGCTTCAATGGGTCTGTATTTTCTGTATTCATCACATCTGCTCCGGCTCGGGATGCTTCCAGTAAAAAGGCATTTCCGTAATCAAAAAAGTAAGTGCCTTTGGCAGTGTGTTTGTTAATGGCAGCAGCTTGTCGACGTAAACTTTCCTGAACTTTTTCTTTAAAAAGTTTTGGGTTGTTTGCCATCATTTCGTTAGACTCCTCATAAGAAATCCCCGCAGGATAATAACCACCGGCCCAGGGATTGTGCAAAGAGGTTTGGTCACTGCCCAAATCAATTTGAATGTTTTCCTTATTGAAAGTTTCCCAGACATCGACTACGTTCCCATCATAGGCAATGGAGACAGTTTCACCTTTCGCTTTAGCTTCTTTTACACGATTGACCAGTTGATCCAAATCTGAAATCACTTCATCCACCCAGCCTTGTGAGTGGCGCGTGTAAGTGGCTTTGGGGTTGACTTCGGCACAAACGGTGATGCAACCGGCTATGTTTCCTGCTTTGGGTTGTGCGCCGCTCATTCCGCCCAAACCGGAGGTAACAAACAAACCCCCTTTGGGTGATTTTTTAATTTTCCTGAAACCATTTAATACTGTGATGGTTGTTCCGTGAACAATTCCTTGCGGACCGATGTACATATAACTTCCGGCGGTCATCTGGCCATATTGTGAAACGCCCAGTGCATTCATCTTTTCCCAGTCATCGGGTTTGGAATAATTGGGAATGACCATTCCGTTTGTCACTACAACACGCGGGGCCTCTTTGTGAGAGGGGAACAATCCCATCGGGTGGCCGCTGTACATGGCCAGGGTTTGTTCATCGGTCATTTCGGCGAGGTATTGCATCGTCAACAGATACTGCGCCCAGTTTTGGAAAACGGCCCCGTTACCTCCATAGGTGATGAGTTCGTGAGGGTGTTGCGCCACGGCATAGTCGAGATTGTTTTGAATCATCAGCATAATGGCTTTTGCTTGTTCGCTTTTTCCGGGATAATCAGAAATTGGGCGGGCATACATTTTATAATCTGGTCGATAACGGTACATGTAAATGCGGCCATATTTTTCAAGCTCTGCTTTGAATTCGGGCAGGAGGGTAATGTGGTGTTTGGGCTCAAAATAGCGTAAGGCATTACGCAGAGCCAATTTTTTTTCCTCTTCCGAGAGGATTTCCTTTCGCTTTGGTGCGTGGTTTATGTTGGGGTCGTAGGGTTTTGGTGAGGGCAATTCTGAAGGAATGCCTTGTAAAATACTTTTTTTAAAGTCTATAGCTGTGTGTGTTGAGGTGTTCATAAAATAAAATTGCGTAATTATCCTTTCACAACAAAGTTACGAAAAATAGACGGCGAAGGGTTTGGGTTTTTTGTGAAATGCTTTTGTTATTTTTGCACGAAATGGTGTATCTTAAAACCTCAAAAATCCTCTATGCCAAAGAATAAAATATTAATCCTTTTTGCTCATCCATTATTTGAAAAGTCTCATGCACACAAAGCGTTGGTTGATCATATACCGGATTCTGACAATATAACCTTTCACGATTTATATGAGCTTTATCCTGATTTCAATATTGATATTAGGAAAGAGCAGGAAATTCTTTCGCAACACGATATTATTATTCTACAGCACCCCATGTATTGGTACAGTTGCCCACCCATTATAAAGCAATGGATTGATCTTGTACTGGAATACAATTGGGCGTATGGGGCAAAAGGCACTTATCTCGAAGGCAAATTTCTTTTTCAGGTAATTACAACCGGGGGTAAAAAAGAAAATTACAGTTCGTTGGGTAAAGACCGCTTCACAATTTATGAACTTTTAGAACCGTTTAATCAAACCGCTCAGGTGTGTAAGATGATATATTTGCCACCTTACGTGGTTCATGGAACACACGAAATGGGAGCAGCCGATTATATAAATGCAGCAAAAGAATACAACACACTTTTAAATTATTTAATCAATAACGAGTTAAACTTCAAAGGTGTTTTAGAAGAAAAATACCTGAATGACTGGTTTCAAAGGCAAAAACAAACATAAGTATGGAGACAAATTTTTTACTTGAAGCCATTATTTACCTTTCTGCAGCTGTCATTTGTGTGCCCATTGCAAAGCGTTTTGGGTTGAGTTCGATTTTAGGATATCTTTTCGCAGGAATTGTCATAGGACCTTCACTTTTAGGACTTATTGGTGAGAAAGGACAGGATATCATGCACTTTGCAGAATTTGGTGTGGTGATGATGCTCTTTCTCATCGGTTTGGAATTAGACCCTCATAAGTTTTGGAAAATGCGAAAGTTTATCCTGGGCATGGGTTCTTTACAAGTAATAGGGACAGCACTGGTGTTGTTTTTTGGTGCACAGCTTGTTCTAGGCTGGAACTGGCAAACAAGCCTGACCATTGCTCTGGCACTGGCACTTTCTTCAACGGCCATCGTTTTGCAGACTTTAAAAGAAAAAGGAAATTCAAACACCAAAGTGGGTCGTTCTTCTTTTGCGGTTCTTTTGTTTCAGGACATTGCGGTGATACCCATTTTGGCAATCATTCCGCTATTGGCATCTGATTTTGCAGTAGCACAGGCTGATGAGATGGATCATTCTGTGATTTCAGAGTTTCCGGGGTGGGTTCAAACCCTGGTTGTAGTAGGAACTATTGCGGCTATTTATTTTATTGGAAAATATGTCCTTGTTCCTTTGCTTCGCATTGTTGCAAGAACCCGTTTACAGGAACTTTTTACAGCTTCAGCATTGCTTGTTGTTGTTGGCGTTTCATATTTAATGGAATTGGTTGGTTTGAGCCCGGCATTGGGTGCCTTTATGGCTGGGGTGGTTTTGGCAAATTCTGAATTTAGGCATGAGTTGGAGGGTGATATTGCACCTTTTAAAGATTTGCTTTTAGGATTATTTTTCATTGGGGTGGGAGCCTCTATAAACTTTTTGCTGATATGGGAAAATCCCATTTTCATAATACTTTTTGTTTTGGCTCTCACAGTAGTTAAATTTTTTGTCCTTTATGGTGTAGGTTTACTTTACAGAAAAAATATAGACCAGAACCTTCAGTTTTCAATAGGTTTGAGTCAGGCAGGTGAATTTGGGTTTGTGATTATGAGCTTTTCCATGCTCCTGAATATTGTTCCAAATGATCTTGCAAATAATATACTTGCTGTAATAGCCCTAAGTATGTTGCTAACACCCTTTTTGACATTGATTAATGAACGTTTGGTTTTACCCAATGTGGGTGTAAAACGAAAGGGGGATGACCCTGAGAATCCTGTCATTGATGAGGAAAATGAGGTGATTATTGCCGGTTTTGGACATTTTGGAAGTACCATAGGTCGTTTGTTGCGAGCAAATAAGTTGGATATAACAGTATTGGACCATGATTCAAACAGGGTAGAGGTATTGCGAAAAATGGGCTTCAAAGTATATTACGGTGACGCTACCCGACTGGAGTTGCTGAAAGCTGCAGGAGCAGATAAAGCCAAACTTTTTATTGCAGCCATTGACAACCCGGCAACTAATCTAAAATTAGTGGAACTTGTGCGGAAACACTTTCCCAACTTAAAAATACTCGCTCGTGCCCGCAACAGGGTGGATGCTTATGAATTAATTGATCACGGGGTAGAAAATTTCTACCGGGAAACCTTGTACACGGCTGTACATATGGGAGTTGATGCCCTGGTGCAATTGGGTTTCAGGAAATATACAGCAAACAGGCAGGGACAGCAGTTTATAAAGTATGATGAAGAAACCACTTTGAAGTTGGCTGAAAAGAGGCACGATAAAATGGCTTATCTGGTCACTGTACAAGAGGAGGTGGAACTTCAGGAAGAATTGTTAAAACGCGACCTTCATACCTTGGATCAGGGAAATGATCATGCTTGGGATAGTGAACATTTAAAAAAAGACAAGACGAACACCAACCTTAGATAGTGTTTGTTTTTTTGTCGTAGCCATAGGGACAATGCCTGCAACCGCACTGACAACAATACCCGCGTTTTAAATGATATTTTTCTGTAAAACATTTGTAACCTTCAGGCGTGAGGTAATAATCACCATCACCAAGAAGCTCGGGTTTATTTCCTTCAGTAGAAGACGTGCTTTTATTATTTTCGTCTTTTGAGGATGTGTTTTTTAGGTTCTTTTTTCCGAATACATTCACGGTGCAAAAATACTAAATACTTTTTCAAGAGTAAAGAATGGTTGTTGTTATCCCTTTTTTCTTTTCAAAACGTTTTTCCGGTATAGTGATTAGGACTTTTATTCTCTTAAAAAGTTAAACTCAAATAACAGATAGGGTTTTTATAAACCAGGAGCGCATTCATATAAGGTTGCAAATTGAAATGCTGGTTTTTCCTTTTTATTTTTGGTATGGAATTGAATTCTTGTTGCGTTTGTTGCACTATAAGGACAGGTATATTGCTTACCGGAACATTAGCTTTGAATGTGAAGCCTATCATGAAAATGAACTTTACTATTTAAAAAGAAGAAAGTTTTGGAAATTTACGAGATACATAAAAATGAAAAACCACCGATTGCTGTGGGGAATGATATTGTAATATTAAAAAACCATCGTAGTTTTGTAAAAATCGGCAGGCAGCCTGACAGATACTTATACGATGGTTGTTTAATATTTGTTTATTGGTGTAAAATTATAAAGATTATTTTATTTGACGTCAAAAAGAATATATTTTCGATAAAATGATTTCATAAGTAAGAAAATACCTATTAATATTTGTATTTGCGTTGTAAATGATAACTGAAAATCTGTTTAATAAAAAAAATGAAATTGTTTCCCTGCTCAAAATTGATTTATATGTCAAACGAGAGGACTTGATTCACCCCCATATTTCAGGTAATAAATTCAGGAAACTGAAATACAATTTGCTTGAGGCAAAAAACAATAAATTAGATACTATATTAACTTTTGGTGGTGCCTTTTCAAATCATATAGCTGCCACTGCCGCAGCCGGAAATGAATTTGGATTTAAAACTATTGGTGTTATCAGAGGTGAAGAGTTGGTCGAAAAAGTGGCTGAAAACCCTACCCTCGCTTTCGCGAAAGCAAACAATATGCAACTGCATTTTGTGTCAAGAGAACAGTATAAACAAAAAAATACCATAGATTTTATTGTAAAACTGAAAGAGAAGTTTGGAGATTTTTACTTATTACCCGAAGGAGGCACAAACAAATTAGCTGTTAAAGGTTGTGAAGAAATCCTTACTATTGATGACAATGAATTTGATGTTATATGCGTTCCGGTTGGAACAGGTGGAACTCTTGCAGGAATTATAAACAGCAGTCAACCTCATCAAAAAGTAATCGGGTTTTCTGCTTTAATGGGCAATTTTCTGAAAAAAGAAGTTGAAAAATGGACCAACAAAACAAACTGGTTTATAACAGATAATTACTGTTTTGGCGGTTATGCTAAAATAAATCAGGGACTTATTGAGTTTATCAATAAGTTTAACTTTGAAACCGGGATTCCGCTCGACCCCATCTATACCGGAAAGATGATGTACGGCATTTTACGTATGATTGAAGAAGGGAAAATTTCAAAAAAATCTCGTATTTTAGCCATCCATACAGGTGGACTGCAGGGCATTTACGGAATGAATGAAAAACTCAAAACACAAAAACTCCCACTTATCGATGTATAATATGCGTACTTTCCATTTAATTTTGATTTTATTGACGCTTGCCTTTTTATCCTCTTGTGGCACTCAAAAAAAGGTGCCAAAAAAAATCCCAAAAGAAAGAGAAATCGTAAGGCCTCCGGTAAAGGAAACTCCTGTAATTGTTGAAGAAGTTAAGGAAACACGCCCTGCCACAACTATTGCAACACCACCTGCCAATGCTTCTTATGAACAAATAGTTGAAGTCTATATTCAAAACTTTAAAGAAGTTGCTAAAGAAGAAATGCTGCTTTATGGCATTCCTGCAAGTATAAAAATTGCACAGGGAATTTTGGAATCCGGTGCAGGTCGAGGGAGTTTAACCAGCAGATCAAACAATCACTTTGGTATAAAATGTCACGTTGGGTGGACCGGTGAAAGTGTGCGTCACGATGATGACGAACTCCAAGAATGTTTCAGAAAATACAATGACCCCAGATATTCATTCAGAGATCATTCACTATTCCTAACCAGCCGACCAAGATACAGTAATCTATTTACCCTAAAAAAAGATGATTATAAAGGTTGGGCAAGAGGACTAAGACAGGCCGGCTATGCTACTGACCCTAAATATCCTGATAAACTCATAAGTATTATCGAACGATACGAACTTTACAAACTCGATCAGGAAGTTTTAGGAACGGAGGTTAGTGTCGTAAAACCCGATTCTTCTAAGGTAAATACCTATACTGTTAGAGTAGGAGACACTCTTTATTCAATAGGCCGAAGGTTTAATATTCCTGTTGAAACTTTAAAGCAATACAACGGTTTAGCCTCAAATGAAATTCAGGTGGGTCAAATTTTGTATCTGAACCCAAAAAATTAAGAAAAAAAATGATTTATAAGAGAAGCAGTGCTTTATTTTCTGAAGCAGAAAAAGTCATACCCGGCGGGGTCAATTCACCTGTAAGGGCATTTAAGGCTGTTGGAGGCACTCCAATTTTTGTGGAAAATGCCAAAGGAGCTTACCTCTATGACGCTGATGGAAATAAACTTATCGATTATATTAATTCGTGGGGACCAATGATTTTAGGTCATGCCCATGAACCTGTTGTAAATGCTGTTATCGAAAAAGCACGACTTGGAACCTCATTTGGAATGCCCACCGAAATCGAAACTCAAATTGCCCAACTGGCCGTTTCGATGGTACCCAATATTGATAAAATACGTTTTGTAAACAGTGGCACAGAAGCCTGTATGAGTGCTGTGCGACTGGCCAGGGGATTTACTGGAAAAGATAAAATCATAAAATTTGCAGGATGCTACCACGGGCACAGTGATTCATTTCTTATACAAGCGGGAAGCGGAGCGGTGACATTTGGTTCGCCAAACAGCCCAGGTGTTACTCAGGGAACAGCCAAAGACACAATTCTGGCACGTTTTAATAATTTGGAAAATGTATCTGAATTGTTTGAAGCCAATAAAGATGAGATTGCCTGTATCATCATTGAGCCTGTACCCGGAAATATGGGATGTATTCCACCCAAACCCGGATTTCTGGAAGGCTTGAGGGATTTGTGTGATCAATACAACGCTCTTTTGATTTTTGACGAAGTAATGACAGGGTTCCGGCTTGCAAAAGGTGGTGTACAGGAGCTTTATAACATAAAAGCAGACCTTGTTTGTTTTGGGAAAGTGATTGGAGGTGGTTTGCCGGTTGGCGCTTTTGCAGGGCGAAATGATATTATGAATTACCTCGCTCCGGTTGGACCGGTTTATCAAGCCGGTACATTAAGCGGGAATCCGTTGGCTATGGCTGCCGGTTTGGCCATGCTTGCTGAATTGAACAACAATCCAGGTATTTTTGAGTCAATCAATAATAAAACTGCTTATTTGCACAAGGGGGTTAGCGAGGGTTTAACAAAACAGGGAATTACACATACTATAAATAGGTTGGGTTCAATGATATCGGTGCATTTTTGTGAAGAAGAAGTGGTTGATTTTGAGTCAGCTGCAAAAGGAGATAACGACACCTTTAAAAAATTCTTCCACGGAATGCTAAAGGAAGGGGTTTATATTGCTCCAAGTGCTTATGAAACTTGGTTTATTTCAGAAGCGCTTTCTTATCAGGATTTAGACGATACAATCACTGCCTGTGGAAATGTAGCCAAAACCTTGTAATAAAAAAGCCGGATATTATCCGGCTTAGTTTTCTGTTAGGAAGGCATTATTTTTCAATACTTGCCAAATATCGATTGTATTGTTCAGGAGTTAAAATGGCTTTTACTCTCTCGTCTAAAGTCGCATCTATTTCTTTTTTTGCAGCAGCGACTGTGGGGTTGCTTAAATCTTGTCCGATTACTTGCTTAGCATAAGCAGATTCCTTTTTTACAAGGGCTCTCCACATTGCTTGTTGCTGATCTCCATTCAACTCTAAGGTTTTGGTTAATTCAGCTGTCTTTGTTTTTGCAATGTCCTCAGGTTTTTGTTGTGCATTTGCATCCTGAGTGTTAAAAGCTATTGCAAACAAGACTACTATTAGAGTAATTATTTTTTTCATTTTGATTTGGGTTTAAAATTAGGGTAACTAATATAGTTATATTTTGTATTTAAACCAATAATTAAGCCAAAAATAGATACTTGATTAAAAGATTTACTTTTGGCTTTTATTAAAATTTCAATGCTATTCTTAATTTTTTACTTTATTCCTCTTACTCTTGTTTTTACTCTCTTTCCAGGTGTTGTACTGGCTTTCTGTGAGAATGGCTTTCATTTTATCCTGATGGGATTTTCTCATATCCAACCTCTTGTTGGCCTTTTCGTAATATCCGGCTTCTTTGGACTTGCTTTGCATTTCTTGTTTTTTCGCTGCACGCTCCTTTGCCATTTCAAGTTGGAGATTTAGCATTTGCTTTTGCTGAGCTTCGGTTAAGTCAAGCTGTATGGCAAGTCTTTTTGTGTTTAATTCAGCGCGCTGTTCGGGAGTAAGGTCTTGTCTTTCCTGTTGCATTTTTTGGCGCATTTCCTGATTTCTTTCCCTGTCCTGGCTAAAACCTACTGCAGTCACAAAGGCTAAAGCGATAATCATTAATTTTTTCATAATTCTTTTTTTAATGTTGTTTGCCTTTTGGACAACAATAATATCATTTGGTTTAACGCTTCAGGAAATATTGATGATACTTTAACAAAAAAAGGAACCCGTTTGGGGTTCCTTAATTTTGTTGTTTGAATGTAATCTTATTTTATTTCAACAAAAAGGGCTTCTTCAGTTTTTTCAACTCCGGCCATTTTTTTTGATGTAAGGCCTTTGATAGCTTGGTCCCATTTTTTGTTTGAGAGTGCCGCTTGATTTTTTAAGTCATCCAACTGCATTTTTTTGTTTGGTTTTAAAATATCCAATACCATTTTTTCTTCTTCGGTGAGTTCCACTTTTCTTTCGGGTTTCATCTGTGGAAAAAACAGTACTTCCTGAATGGAAGGGTTGTTGGTTAAAAACATGATCAATCTGTCCATTCCAATTCCCAGTCCGGAGGTAGGGGGCATGCCATATTCTAGAGCTCTCACAAAATCGCGGTCAATCAACATCGCTTCATCATCACCTTTTTCGCTTAAGCGGGCTTGTTCTTCAAAACGCTGAAGTTGATCTATGGGGTCGTTTAGCTCGGTATAGGCATTGGCAATTTCCTTTCCGCAAACCATTAGTTCAAATCGTTCTGTAAGTTCAGGATTTTCACGATGTACTTTACAAAGGGGGCTCATTTCCTTGGGATAATCGGTAATGAACGTGGGTTGGATAAAGTTCCCTTCACATTTTTCACCAAAAATTTCATCAATGAGTTTTCCTTTACCCATGGTTTCATCAACGGCAATACCCATTTTTTTTGCGGCTTCCCTCAATTCATCTTCGTTTTTACCGGAAATGTCAAACCCTGTATATTGCTTAATCGCGTCTGTCATCGTGACCCTTGGGTAAGGCACTTTGAAGTCGATTTCGTATTCTTTAAACTTGGCTTTTGTGGTACTGTTAACGGCAATGGCACAGTGTTCAAGTAGTTGCTCTGTAAATTCCATCATCCAATTGTAGTCTTTATAAGCCACATAAATTTCCATTGCAGTAAACTCAGGATTGTGGGTTCTGTCCATTCCTTCGTTGCGGAAGTTTTTTGAAAATTCATACACACCGTCAAATCCGCCAACGATAAGTCTTTTTAGATACAATTCGTTAGCAATTCTCAAATACAAAGGTATGTCCAGCGCATTGTGATGGGTGACAAAAGGACGTGCGGCAGCTCCACCGGGGATGGATTGTAAAATAGGGGTTTCCACTTCAAAGTAGCCTCGTTCATTGAAGAATGTACGCATAGCATTAAAGAGCTTGGTTCGCTTTACAAACACCTCTTTTACGTGCGGGTTGACAACCAAATCGGCATAACGCTGGCGGTAGCGTTGTTCCGGGTCGTTGAACTCGTCATGAGTGTTTCCTTCACTATCTGTTTTTGGGAGCGGAAGCGGCCTGAGTGATTTGCTTAAAAGTGTGAAGTTTTTGACCATTACGGTTTTTTCGCCCACTTGTGTATTAAACAACTCTCCTTCAATGCCAATGAAATCACCAATGTCCAAGAGTTTTTTATAGACTTCATTATAAAGTGTTTTGTCCTCTCCGGTGCAAATTTCATCCCGGTTAAAATAAACTTGTATGCGACCTTCAGCGTCCTGTAATTCGGCAAAAGAGGCTTTTCCCTGAATCCTTCTGGACATCAAACGACCGGCAATCACCACTTTTTTTCCTTCTTCAAAGTTTTCCTTAAGTTGCTTGGTTGTGTGATTGACGGGATATAAAGCTGCCGGGTAGGGATTGATATTCAAAGCCCTCAACTGATTGAGTTTTTCTCTGCGTACGATTTCCTGTTCTGAAAGTTGCATAGTGTATGTGCTTATTTTAGAATGGGCAAAGATACGTTTTTGTTAAAATAATTT
>NZ_JCBCCK010000307.1:0-5768 GCF_059864935.1 Planktosalinus sp. | reverse complement strand
GAATAGTATAGGAAAATCTTAAATTTACCCTACAAAATAGATTTTAAAACGACAAATTAACTACTTGCGGATTTGAGGAAATATATATAAAATATGTTTAGAGCCACATAACTTATGGCTGCAATAACATAAATATGTAGTATTAAAATAACTTAATTTGTTTTTCAAAAAAATGAATCATCCCCATATTAATTAATTAAAGCTTCAGATTTTAGTTAAAAGTAATTTTTACAGATACTTTGATATACTGTAAGAAAAGAAATCTGCATTTCAATATGAAGCTAAGGTGTTTAAAGTGGGTAAACCTGTCGCAATAATGCAACAACATCAACAGTCATATATTTAGAATGATATTGATTATGAACAGTAAATTTAATAAAGGGGCGATTCTAGCAATCGCCCTTATTTTCACAACTTCAAGCATATTTTCTCAAGATATAGATTCAGAGAATGACCCTTTTGAAGTTTTTAAAGAGTATAAACAATGGGGGCTTACACTATCTCCCCGGATTTATGATAAGGCAAAAACCGAAGTTATTAATGGAGTATATGACATTGAAACAAAAAACAGCATAGGTTTAAGCTTGGGGTTTGACTATATTATTTATCCTTCAAGACAGTGGTCGTTTAGAGCAGGTGCCAGAGTTAGTTTTTTAAGCCCTGAAAACTTTAACATATCACTGCCAGTAGAAGAGTTAACTCCTTGGAGAGATGAGCCTTTTGATGAAGATTTAAAAGATTTGGCAATCTATTTTTCTGTGCCTCTTGAAGCAGAATGGAAATACCCTTTAGCAAAAAATAAATTCCTTTCTTTAAGGAGTGGTATTGAAATTATGTTTTATAGCGATTATGAAGCTTCTACAGGATTACTAGTTGATCCATATAATGATGATTCAAATGAAATGTTTTTCATACTCAATAAAACATCAAAACATACGATTCATCCTTTTTTTAAATTTAGTCCCGGTGTATATTTTGTTTTTAATCCATTTATTTTACAAACCTCACTGGTTTATCAAAAAAACTTGAGATCAATTCATAAAGGAAGTTTCAGCTTTTCAAACCTTGCACAATCCAATTCGGGGTCAGGCACTTATGATTACTCAGGTGATTTTATGGGGATTGAACTTACCTTTTTATTGAAGAAGAAAAAACATAAATCTAAAAACTAATTTTAAAATGAAAAAAATAACCCTAATCACCCTACTATTGCTTACTACAGCAGTGATTTTTGCACAAACTACAGCTATCCCAGACCAAAACTTTGAACAAGCACTTATAGACTTAGGTCTTGATGATGTGATTGACGGGCAGGTTTTAACTGCAAATATCAGTGGAGTTACTTGGCTTGATGTTGCTGATTATGATATAGAAGATTTAACGGGTATTGAAGATTTTACAGCTTTGGAAATACTCGAAGCAGATAATAATTTTTTAACTACTATTGATGTCTCCAATAATGTTAACCTATATGCATTGTGGCTCGATTACAATCAATTGACTTCAATTGATTTGTCTAATAATTTAAATTTGCAACAAGTTATTTTAGACGTAAATCTCATCACTACTATAGATGTAAGTTTTCTAGTAAATTTAAGCAGCCTGTGGATTGATGAAAACTTAATCGGAAGTTTAGATTTAAGTAATAACCCTCTATTGGATGAATTGTATTGCAGTTTTAACCCTAACCTTTCCTTTATCAACATTAAAAACGATAATAATGGTATTCTCGAAGAGTTTTATGCTGAAGGAATAGCCTCGGGAGCCTGTATCCAAGTAGATGACGCTGCTGCTGCCACAGCAGGCACGGTTTTTCCATACAATTTATGGGAGGTGGATCCCACTGCCATTTTCTCTGAAGACTGTAGTTTATCCACTTCCGGCTTTGCTCAATTTGAACTAACTGCTTACCCCAACCCTACAACAGATATGCTATATATCAATACAAATGAAACGCTTTCATATTCCATTTTAAGTATGGACGGTAGGGTTATTCAAAAAGCAAAAACACTTTTAAGTAATGAAATATCTTTTGGACATCTTAAGACAGGGGTTTATCTTGTAAGGTTCCAAAACACTGACAATCAATTTAAAACCATAAAAGTTAGTAAGAAATAATTAAAACTCAAATTTCAATTGGACAACAACCGTTTCTTGTTTGGAGGCGGTTGTTGTTTTGTCGGTATTTAGGTTGGAGAGCAAATGCTAAGGAAAAGCAAAGGGTTGCAAAATTTTAAAAAACAAAGCCTGGTTATTAAATGAGTGGTCTA
The DNA here is from genome assembly GCF_059864935.1 of Planktosalinus sp. Taxonomy (NCBI): domain Bacteria; kingdom Pseudomonadati; phylum Bacteroidota; class Flavobacteriia; order Flavobacteriales; family Flavobacteriaceae; genus Planktosalinus; species Planktosalinus sp. Next base: position 3,498 of record NZ_JCBCCK010000307.1, on the reverse strand, counting down.
TTTGGTATGATCGTCTTCAATTATGAATTTCAGCCAATTGTTTAATTCAGCCAAATAGTTTTCAATAATTTCCCAAACAATTTCATAATCAATTCCAAAATAATCATGTACTATTCGGTTGCGAAATCCGCGAATTCTATTCTACTCAATTTCAGGGTGTTCATCTCTAAAATTTAAGTCTATTCGGTTTGCAGCTTCTCCAATTATCTCAAAGTTACGAATAACCGCATCCAAAGTTTTTTCATCAGCTATAAAGGAATCAAAATCAAGTCCTAAAGTGTATCGATTGATCTTTTGAGTCGCATGAAGCATATCTTCCAACAGCAATAATGTATCTCGCTTAGACATAAATCAAATCAGGATCAATTGATTTTAAATACTTTTCCTTAACACCTTTTTTAGAAACCAAATCAACTTTAAACCCTACAATTTGTTCTAATTCATCTGCCAAATCAATAAATCGTATTCCTATTTTATCTGAAAACTCTACAAGTACATCTAAATCACTTCCCTCATTTTGCTCTTTACGTGAATAAGAACCAAAAATTGCCATGGATTTTATGGGGTATTCTTTAAATAATCTGTGTTTATGAATACCTAATTCACTTTTTATTTCTTGCAGTGTTCTCATAACTCAAAAATACCAAATTTTAATTAATCATATTCAATTTGGTCATATATAACCTAAAAATTGTCAAAACTCAAACCGCAACTGTACGGCAACTGTTTCCTTTTTGGAGGTGGCGGTTGTTTTTTTATCGGTATTGAGGTTTGAAAGCGATATCCCCAACAACCGCACTGAGTCAAGTGTTCTTTCCTGAAACAAAAGTTCTTTCACGGTTTCTAAAATCAAAGCTTTGTCTGAAATAAAATAAGGCAAGGTTTTACTACGTGTTTGCAAAGTGAAGTCACTATACTTAATTTTTAGTGTAATGGTTTTCCCGGCAACTTTTGACTTTTTAAGCCGGTGTTCAAGCTCATCGGCGATGTCTTGTAAACGTTCCAACATAAATATTTCTGAAGAGATGTTTTCAAAAAATGTGCGTTCAGCCCCCAATGATTTTCTGATGCGGTTGGGTTTCACTTCACTTTTGTGGATGCCACGTACTACATAATAGTAATATGCCCCGCTTTTCCCAAAGGTTTCCGTGAGGTATTCAAGCGATTTGCTTTTCAAGTCTTTTCCTGTGAAAATGCCAAGATTGTACATTTTTTCCTGTGTGACTTTCCCCACACCATAAAATTTCCTGATGTCCAGGGTTTCAAGGAAACCCAAAACTTCTTCAGGACCGATTGTTTTTTGACCGTTGGGCTTATTGATATCACTGGCCACTTTGGCGATAAATTTATTGATTGAAATCCCTGCTGAAGCAGTCAACCCGGTTTGTTCAACTATTTTTTGCCGGATTTCTTTCGCTATAAGCGAAGCACTGGGGTTGCCTTTTTTGTTTTCGGTTACATCGAGATAGGCTTCGTCAAGAGATAGCGGCTCAACCTTATCTGTATATTCCAGAAATATTTTCCTGATTTTTTGGGAAACTTCTTTATAACGTTCAAAATTTGATTTGACAAAAATCAGCTCAGGACACAATTTTCTTGCAACCACGCTGGACATTGCACTGCGCACCCCAAACTTTCTTGCTTCATAGCTTGCTGCGGCCACCACGCCACGATCAGAGCTGCCGCCAACTACAATGGGCTTGCCACGCAGCTCAGGATTGTCCAATTGCTCTACTGAAGCAAAAAAGGCGTCCATATCCACATGGATTATTTTTCTCATTGGAATTTCGTCGTGCATAAAACAAAAATACTGTAATTTTAGGTCTATGAATTTATTCAAATCCAATTAATCAATTTTTTCAAAGATTATTGAAATGACAAAATTGCCTGAAAATGAATTATTTCAAGACCTTAGTCAAATTATTGAACAAGGCAAAAAGCACCTATCCAAACAAGTAAATAATACAATTACTTTGGTTTATTGGCAGGTTGGTAAGAGAATTAACACTGAAGTTTTAGAAAATGAACGAGCATCCTATGGAAAAGAAATAGTAGTTTCATTGTCGCAACAATTATCTCAAGTATATGGAAAATCATTTCAAGAAAAAAATTTGAGGCGAATGATGCAGTTTGCCCAAGTGTTTTCAAATTTAGAAATTGTCGCACCGCTGGCACGACAATTAAGTTGGACACATTTTACCATACTCATCCCCATAAAAGAAACAAACAAAAGGATGTTTTATGCCCACAATGCCGCCGAAGAATCTTGGAGTAAAAGAGAACTCACTCGCCAAATTGAACGCAAAGCTTTTGAACGCAAAGAAATCGCTAAAACTCAATTAGTTCAATCATCAATAGAGATACAAACCTCATTTAAAGACCCTTATTTTTTGGATTTCCTTGGGTTAAAAGAAGGCTATTTGGAAAATGATTTAGAGGGCGCTATTCTTAAAGAGTTGGAACATTTTATTTTAGAGCTTGGAAAAGGGTTTACTTTTGTGGAACGGCAAAAAAGGATGATTATTGATAGTGAAGATTTTTATCTGGACTTATTGTTTTTCCATCGAAAACTAAAACGCCTCATCGCCATAGAATTGAAATTGGGAAAATTCAAAGCTGCATACAAAGGACAAATGGAACTTTACTTAAAATGGCTGGATAAATATGAAAAGCAAGATGGCGAAAACCCCCCTTTAGGATTAATACTATGTGCTGAGAAAAGCAGTGAGCAAATAGAACTACTGGAAATGGGCAGAGATGGAATTATGGTAGCTGAATATTGGACTGAATTGCCTGAAAAGTCTTTGTTGGAAACTAAACTGCATCAGGCTTTTATAACAGCCAAAGAAAAAATAGAACAAAATAAATCTTTGGAGTAAAGAGGAACTGAAATGAAAAAAACAGCAATCATTTTAGGCGCCACGGGTTTGACAGGCGGTATTTTACTCAACCTTTTGTTGAAAGACGAACGGTATAGTAAAATCAAATTGTTTTCCCGCAGTAGTGTTGGTATCCAAAGCCCAAAACTTGAAGAACGCCTCATTGATTTATTTGAGCTGGAAAATCATAAAAAGGACTTTCGGGCAGATGAGGTCTTTTGTTGTATTGGCACTACCAAATCAAAAACACCTGATAACCGCACTTATAAAAAGATTGACCATGGGATCCCTTCCGCTGCAGCGAAACTGTGCAAGGAGAACAACATCAATACCTTTATAATAATTTCGGCAATGGGGGCAAACCCCGGCAGCAAGGTATTTTACAACAAGATCAAAGGCGAAATGGAACGCGATGTCCTCAAACAGAAAATACCTGAAACATACATTTTACAACCCGGATTAATAAGTGGAAAAAGGAATGAGACCCGAATTGGCGAATCCATTGCCAAAATACTTTTTAAAATATTAAATCCCATTATCCCCAAAAACTACCGCACCATCTCTCCGGAAACGATTGCAAAAGCGATGGCCGTTCTTGCTAACCAAGGATATTCCAAAA
>NZ_JCBCCK010000293.1:0-15288 GCF_059864935.1 Planktosalinus sp. | reverse complement strand
GTACTTGGGTCCTGTCTAAAAATACAATCATTTGTATCAGAAACAATACAGCGGGATTCCAATAAATTGTTATTCCCATCAAAAATTTTAATTTGGAAAAAAGGTTGCTGATCATCATTATGACCTGATGGATTTTGCAATACCATTGCAAAACTAAAAGAAAATATTTCGCCTGCTATTATTTGTTTACTCATAGTGGTTCTCTTGGCCGGGCCAACAGAATTCCTGTTCAATCTAATTGCGGAAGTGGAGCAAGAAGAATTTGGATTTGTTCTCGACAACTCAATTCCAGGCAAAAGTGTAGGGTCTAGACCTGGAGTCACCAATACCGCATTACTTGCCATACTGTTTACAGGACCGGGTGTTAATAGTGTGCCAACATTTCCATCTACATTACAAAACCAAGGAACAGGAGAGTTTGTAAAAGTAAAAGTTTGACTTCTAAAAGTATAACCATCCAGGTTTCCCGTCCCGTTTTGATTTTGAAAATTGGCATTTTTAATACAGGCACATTCCCGTTCTGTAACAACAACTTCCAGAGGCTCGCTTTCACAGCCATTTATGGTTATGGTTTGGGTCACCAAATAAGTGGTGCCATTAACCAACACTGTATTGGGAGGTAAAACAGTTGTACCCGTGGCATCATACCAAGTAAGGTTGGACCCGCAAATGTTTAAATCACCTAAGGTGTCGTCAGGATTACTTATCCCCACACTTGCCCAGGTGGCAGATGTACAAAATTGTTGGCTGTCTTCTCCCATAGGAGGCCCAACTTTATATCGCACAATTACCGGCAATAAATCAGGACAGGCCGGGTCGCCAAAACCGGCATAATAAGTTGTGTTGCCTTCCACAACGGTGGTCTCCGGTATCACAATGGTTCCCGCAGCATCGCTGTACCAGGTAATGTTGGCACCCGGCACCCCCAAATCTGCCAGAGTGGTGATTGTATCGCCAAAACAATATTCGTCATAAATAAATGCCCCTGTTAAAATAGTAAAGGGCATTGGAGGATTCACCGCCGGACAAACACCGGCACCTGCACTTACCGTAAAATTATATACCTGATTGGGCTGAACTTGTGGGTGATTCGGATTTACACCACTTCCAAAATAAACTGTATTGAATGGAAGTGCAAAATGAGGGGTTGTTAATCCCTGATCAATATACAAAGGTGCTCCACCGGGGTTTCCTGTGGGCGACCACATCCCGGCGATGGGATTTCCGTTTATATCTAATAAGTTTATCTCAACAGTATCTGTAGGATCTACCAAAAAAACATTGTTGCCCAGATTGATACAGGATTGGGGGTCAACATTTAAGTGCAAGGATTGTATGTATGCCGTAACCGGCACCAAATCACTTTCTGTACAAGCGGGAGGGTCTTCTTGGCCTACATAATAAGTCGTTCCGCTTACAATGGGGTCTGTCGGCAAGAGCGGCGATGTTCCTGCAGCATCAGCATACCAAGTAAGGATAGCCGTAGGCGACATTGGTGTAACATCCAGGTCATTCAGTGTCGGTGATGACCCGCTGCAAAAATACTGCACTTCATCTGCAATTGGATCAGGGCATTGCTGTCCAAAAAACAGTAATGGAGTAAGGGCTAAGAATAATATTAAAGTAATTTTTTTCATTGTCAGGCCGTTTAATTAAATACACTATAAAGAAAAAAAAGAGTCATTCCCACATATTAAAAACATCTTTTAATACGAAAAACCCCCTTTCCCTTTAAAATAATTAATCTACAAACACTTTATGTGCAAAAAATGCGCACACTGAATGTTAATATGTTGTATAGATGTCAAATATATCGATTTTTTCCTTTTGTGTTTTATAAATTTACGAAAATCATTCCCAAAATGTTCACATTTAACATTCGGGCAAGAAATACTTCCAACCCAAATATACAAAAAATTAATGTATTTCATTTCCCATACATTTGTGCTGTTTCGAACACAAAAATTGTTTCTTGTGGAGCCACAGAAAATGAGCTTTGAAAAACTGGAACTCGTTAGGAAGTACATCGAAGAAGCCAAGGAAGTGAATAAACGTGGGGCCAATTCTTGAAAAAAAACCAAAATCTTCTACCCTGATATTGAATAATTTTTCAATTCATGTCCCCCACCCTCCTCAAAGATATGTTAAACGAAAAAGCCCTCAATGTTGAGACTTCTATGGGTAAAATTACTTCTTCACAAACCTTTAACGTCAACAACTCGTTTATCTTTAATGAATAATGTACCTTTAGGTTCGTTTAACCTTAAAAATCAAAATATTATGTCAGTTCTAAAAGTCATTGAAATTTTAACCAGCTCAGAAAAAGGATGGGAAGATGCCACTCAAAAAGCGGTCATCCATGCTTCAAAAAGTGTAAAAAATATTCGTTCTGTTTATATCAATGAGCAAAGTGCCGTTGTGGAAAACAACCACATTACATCCTACAGGGTGAATGCAAAAATCACTTTTGAAGTAAATTAAACCGAATACATTTTGTATTTTAAGCAACACTTATTTGTGTTGCTTTTTTTATTAACTAAAGCCATATGCATACTAATTCCCTCATACATGAAACAAGTCCATACCTGCTTCAGCATGCACACAATCCCGTAAACTGGTTTCCATGGAGCAGTGATGTGTTGCAAAAAGCACGGGACGAAAACAAACTGCTGCTCATCAGTATTGGCTATTCTACCTGCCACTGGTGCCACGTGATGGAGCACGAATGTTTTGAAAAGGAGCTGGTGGCCGGGGTAATGAACCAACACTTCATCAACATAAAAATTGACCGCGAAGAACGTCCCGATGTGGATCAGGTGTATATGAACGCCCTGCAATTGATGACCGGGGCCGGCGGTTGGCCTTTAAATATTGTTGCTTTGCCTGACGGAAGACCTGTCTGGGGGGCCACTTTTGTCAAAAAAGACCCATGGATGGATGTACTGTTACAACTGCAAAAACTTCACAAAACCCAACCTGAAACCTTGACTGAATATGCCGATAAACTCGGGCAGGGCATCAAGACCATGGATGTGGTTTCAAAAAACACTTCTGAGGTTGATTTTAACCATTTTGAGTACCCGCAACACCTCAACTACTGGAGCCGACAATTTGATCTTGAATACGGCGGCACAAAACGTGCCCCCAAATTTATGATGCCCAACAATTTGCATTTTTTGATGCGGTATGCCTATCAAAACAACGACAATGATTTGATGGATTATGTCAACCTAAGTTTGACCAAAATGGCTTATGGCGGCATTTTTGATCACATCAATGGCGGCTTTTCAAGATATTCGGTGGATGAGCGCTGGCATGTGCCCCATTTTGAAAAAATGCTTTATGACAACGCACAGCTTGTGAGCTTGTACAGCGATGCCTTTTTGTTAAATAAAAATCCTTTATACAAAGAAGTGGTTTATGAAACACTGAAGTTTATCAATCGCGAACTCTCCCACCCTACCGGAGGGTTTTACTGTGCCTTAGATGCTGACAGCATCAACACCTATGGCGTTCTTGAAGAAGGAGCTTATTATGTTTTCACAAAAAAGGAATTGCATGAAGAACTAAGCACTGACTTTGACTTATTTTCAGAATATTACAATGTGAACGATTTCGGAAAATGGGAAAATGGCCATTATGTCCTTATCCGGACTCAAACTGATGCCGAGTTTTGCAAAAAACACCATTTGTCTGTTTCAGATTTGGAAATCAAAAAGGCCCATTGGAAAAAAGCACTACACAATCAGCGGGCGACCAAAAACCGGCCAAGACTGGACAATAAAATCATTACTTCCTGGAACGGTATGATGATCAAAGGTTATGCAGATGCCCACAAAGCCTTCCGGGAACCTGAATTTCTTGAAAATGCACTTAAAAATGCAGCGTATATTTGTGACACTCTCTGGGTTGGTCAAAAAAAACTACTACGAAGCAGTACCAATGGCAAAGTGGCCATTGATGCCTTTCTGGAAGACTATGCACACTTGATTTCGTCTTTTATATCACTTTATGAAAATACTTTTGACAAAAAATGGGTTCAATTTGCAAAAAAACTGACAGGCTCTTGTTTTAATCACTTTTTTGATGACAAATCCGGCATGTTTTTCTTTTCGGCATCCGGTAAAGAACAATTGATTTCAAAAACTTTAGAGGTGCGGGACAATGTCATCCCGGCTTCAAATTCGATCATGGCCAAAAATTTATTTTGGCTGGGCACTTTTTATAACGAAAAACATTACCTCGAAACATCCCGGCAAATGCTTAAAAACGTACTGCCTGAAATTGAACATTATCCTCCCGGTTGTTCAAACTGGCTGGATTTGATGATGAATTACACACATCCTTTTTATGAAATTGTTGTTGTGGGTAAAGACGCTTTGGAAAAAAAAGGGCAACTCAACCTTCAATACATCCCCAACGCCCTTTATGCAGGCAGTATTTCAAAAGAAAATCTTCCTTTAACAGTCAACAGGTTTGTAAATAATAAAACAAAGGTTTATGTTTGTGATAAAGGAAGTTGCAAACTTCCGGTTGAGGATATCGATGATTCCCTTCAATTGATTAAAAACAAATATTAAAATTTACCATGAAAACAACACTCTTCTTTTTTTTCGGTTTAGCCCTGACCTTATCCTCTTATAGCCAGATCAATGAATCAGCGTATTCAAAAATGCTCAATGCCTCTTTTGTTGTTGACCAGTATTTTGACCTGTATGGTATTTCAAATGAAGACTTGAAAACCATTACCGGTTCACCATATGAAGAAAATTATTTTCAACCCGGTTTCATTTATTCAAACAACGAACTCAAGGCTTCAAATATACCGATGCGTTACAACATTTTTGCCGATGAAATTGAAATCAACACCTCACAGGACCCCAATCAGCAAAACATAAACGTATTGTCAAAAACACCCGATATTTTTGTAAAAATAGGCACAGGTGTTTTTGTGTATGTGGAAAACCTTTCGAATAAAGACCAAAGTGGCTATTTTAAAGTAGTTTTTGAAGGTGAGCAATTTGATTTATACAAAAAATCCAAAATCAAATATGTTGAAAAACGATTTGCCGAAACCAATTACCAACAAGACCAACCCGCCCGCTTTGATCGAACAGATATTTTTTATTTAATAGACGGCAGGGGGGTTTTCTATGAATTACCTTCTAACAGAAGGCGTTTTACTGCAGTTTTTAAAGAGCACAACAAAGAGATTGATTCGTATGTAAAAAGCAACAGGCTGGACATTAAAAACGAGAACGACCTTAAAAAAATCGTGAAGCATTTTAATGAGATCCTTTAATAACTTACACCCCTTTTTATACTGATAAGGAATTACCAAGTTTAAGTCTTAGGTTTGCGAAATAATCTTGCTTTGTTAAATTTGCTTTTTTGAAAAAGGCCCAAAATATTTTACACAAAACTTATGGAATTACTGGATGAATACATAGTGAAGTACGGTGAGACCTTACTCGATTATTTACCAAACATTTTAATTTCAATCATTGTTTTATTTGCCGGCTTATGGGCAATTAAACTGATCAAACGACTTACAAAACGCCTGTTTCAAAAACGGAGCTTTGAACCCACACTTGAAAGGTTTCTGTTAGATATTATTGGATGGGCCCTTAAAGTGTTGCTTTTTGTAATTGTAATTTCACAACTTGGAGTTGAGACCACTTCGTTGATTGCCATGCTTGGTGCTGCCGGTTTGGCTGTGGGGCTTGCACTTCAGGGATCACTGGCCAATTTTGCCGGCGGGGTTTTGTTAATGATTTTCAAACCCTTTAAAATTGGCGAATTTATTGAAGCTCAAGGACAAATGGGCACCGTTAAGGAAATATCCATTTTTTACACCAAAATGGTCACTGTAAATAACCAGTTGGTTGTCATACCTAACGGAAAGCTTTCCAATGATAACATCATTAATTTTACCTCTGAAGGCAAACGCAGGGATGTAATCACTATTGGAATTTCTTATAACTCTGATATCAAGAAAGCTAGAGAAATACTTGTTGACCTGATGAAAGAACAGGAAAACATCCTTGAAGATCCGGAGCCGGTGGTGTTTGTTGCTGACCTGGCAGACAGTTCTGTAGATTTAACCGTGAGGTTCTGGGCGTTGAATGAGGATTTCTGGGCGTGCCATTTTTACATCATTGAGGAAGCCAAATCAAGGCTTGAAGCGGCAGGTATAGTGATTCCATTCCCACAGAGAGATGTGCATCATTATAACTTAGATTATTTTGCTGAAAAAAAATAGTTATATTTACTATAAACTAATTCGTTATGAAAAATATTTTCTTATTATTTTTTGCTGTTTTATTGATTTCCAAAACAATGGCCCAGCAGCCTTTACAGCAACAACAAGTTCAATATTTACTTCAATACCAATTTGATAAAACAGTGAAATATGAAAACATCAATCTGGAAACCTTAAACTATTCAGGAAGTCCCTATGTAAACCCCAAGTATTTGGCCGGTGAAATCTACCACAACAACAGCATGGTTGCAGACAATGTTCCTTTGAGATACAATGCCCTTGTTGATGAAATGGAGTTTAAGCCCACTTTTGAAACGCCCGATTCTGAATCCAGCGCTTTGATGAAGAGCCCCGAAGTGGATGTGCGCATTGGCAACAAAGTGTTTGTATTTGTGCCCTATCAGGGTGGTGTTGAAAAGGGCGGCTACTTTGAAGTGCTATTTCGGGGGGAAAGATACGATTTGTTTAAAAAATACAATAAAAGATACACTCCAGGGCAAAAGGCAACAACCTCAATGACCCGAGATGTCCCTGCCAAGTTTACTGACAGTCCTGTGTACTATATTGTCCTGTACGATGGTCGTTTTGTCGAAATTCCATCCAAGTCCAGAAATTTCCCCAATGCTTTTATTGGAAAAGAAAGGGAAATATCCGAATATATCAAGACAAAGAAGCTTGACATAAAAGACGAAAATCACATCATCCAAATCGTAAATCACTACAATAGTTTATAAGGTTTAAGCATTTAAAAAAGTTTAAGCATATAAAAAGGTGTGTTTCATTGAGTTGCACACCTTTACTTTATGTTTCAAAAACCCTTAAACCTCAAATTTTAACAATATTATGCCCGTAAATTAACAAGTGACAATAGATAAATTTTTATATTCGCACTTGTCTTTTAAAAACCCAAATAAAATCTATTTCCCAAAATGCTTAAATTAAAATCAATTGCAGTTATAGCAGCAATTTTATTAACCACACCACAATTTGCACAACAATACCAAGAGCATAATTCACAAAATGGTTCAAATGCCAGTCCTGATTTACAGAATTTCACCACCAGGGCCAACCAATATAACAGTCAAAACACCAATGGAACCCCCTATTTAAACGAAGAGTTTGAAAGTGGAAGTTTGATAAATTCAAACGCTGTGGTTGCCTCAAATGTGTATTTGCGCTACAATGCGGTACACGACGAATTTCAAATCAAACAATCCCCCAATGAAAGAGACGACAGGGTTCATGCGGTCAGAAAAGCCCCTGATGTTCATGTGAAAATCGGAGATGATATTTTTACCTATGTGATACCCGGAAATGGTGTCGGTGGTTATTACAACGTTCTGTTTGAAGGAAATGAAATAACCCTTTTCAAGAAATACTCTAAAAAGTTTGTTGAAGGACAAAAATCTGTCAATATGATGACCGGAAATATACCCAACAGACTGATTAATGAAAGCACATTCTACATCGTAAACAGTAAAGGTGAGTTTTCAGAACTTACCGGTTCAAAAAACAGGAAATTTAAAGCCATTGCAGGAGACAAAAGAAATGAACTTAGAAAGTACGCAAGCGCAAACAACTTAAACATCAATAAAGAAGAAGACTTAATTGATTTGATTGAATACTACAACAACAGCTTTTAACCCCCAATAAAATCTTTTAAATAAAACGGTTCAAAATAAGCGACATTCTCAAAGTCGCTTTTTTTGTACTTTATCTCAGCCAAAGATACCATTTCATTTGCAGATGGCAATTTGTTGTCTATAAAAACTGCATTGGGGTGATTGCAAATGGTTTTAAACTTTTCATTGGCATTTCCCAAAAAAACCACTTTGCCTTTTTCCAAGTATCCTGAAAAAGAAGTTTCATCCAGGATAACGGCTTTTATCTCTCCCAGCTTATTTTTATTGCTGTCGAAAACACAAGCATAAACTTCCATTCTCCTTGCGTCCAACATAGGGATGATATAATCTGTGTTTTCAGTTACCTGAAAAGCAAATGCGTGAAGGGTATCAATTGAAATTAAAGGAATATCCAAAGCAAAACACAAACCCTTAGCCGCTGAAACACCAATGCGTAAACCGGTGTATGAACCCGGCCCCTTACTTACGGCAATTGCATCCAGTTGTGATTTGGATATTTTTGCCTGTTCAAGAGCCTTTAAAATAAACCCGTGTAAGTTTTCTGAATGGGAATAATTTTCCCTGTTTTCTTCCAGTAAAGCAATTGTTTTACCGTCTTGGGCAATACTTACAGAGCAGTTGGTTGTTGTGGTTTCTATACAAAGAATGCAGGCCATTTCAGTTGATCAATCATTGAAGTGCAAAGTAAAAGAAAATTTTAGAGGAGATGGGTTTAATTTTAGATTTAGTAATATGCGTAGGAAAAAATGCCACTAAGGCACTAAGGCACGAAGTTTACACAAAGAATAGACAATCGCTGAGGGATTGTCTCAGGAACTGTTTTAGTCCTTATTGGTTACTTCAATTTTATCTCCTGCCTTCAGCGACTTGGTCACTGTGTTGTAGGGCCCGATGATGACTTCTTCCCCTTCTTCCAAACCAGTTACAATTTCAATAAACCGGTTGTCCTGAATTCCTGTTTCTACCACTCTCAATTTAGCTTCATCCCCGCTTTTGATGAATATACACTCAAAGCGTTCTGAACTTATCAAATCTTTTGAAGGTGTTGTTGGTTTGCCGGTAGATGAAGTATCGGTTTTTATCACAATTGAACTGATGGGCACTCCCAGTATATTTTCTTTTTTATTCGTAATAATGTCAACAGTAGCAGTCATTCCCGGTCTGAATGGTGAAAAGTTTTCTGGTCTGTCTTTGACCAAATCTTCATAAGATTCCGGAAGGATTCTCACTTTTACTTTAAAATTGGTTACTTGGTCGGCAGTTAACGCAGCTTCCGCGGAATTAGCTATAGAAGTCACCAGTCCTTTAAACTCTCTTCTCAAATAAGCATCCACCTCCACTTTGGCAGAGTCGCCGATATTGACTTTTACAATGTCATTTTCATTGACATCCACTTCCACTTCCATACTGTTGAGATTGGCTACCCTAAGGATTTCAGTACCTGCCATTTGTTGTGAACCAACAACTCGTTCTCCCAGTTCAACGCCCAGTTTTGAAATGGTTCCGTCGATGGGCGCATAAATGGTTGTCCTGGCCAGGTTATCACGGGCTTCATTGACTGTTGCCAATGCACTTTGGATGTTGAAGTAAGCCGATTCTTTTGAAGCTTTTGCAGTTTCATAAGTCGCTACTGCCCTGTCCCATTCTGCTTTGGAAATTACTCCTCTTTCAAAAAGTGTTTTGTTTCTGTTGTAGCTCAATTCCGCCTCATTGAGTGTGGCTTGAGTTTGATTGTACATTGCCCTAACGTTTTGAAGTGATGCCTGAGAGCGTTGTAAACCAGACTGGTATAAATCGGGGTTGATTTTAACGAGCAAATCCCCTTTCATCACCTGTTGCCCTTCAATGATGGGAAGTTCAATGATTTCACCGGACACTTCCGATGAAATTTTGATTTCGGTTTCCGGTTGTATTTTTCCGGTAGCTGCAACAGTTTCTATGATGGTGATGGGTTCTATTTTGGAGATTTCAACTTCTTTGAAATTTCCTGTTTTTCCAAACCAGCCTTGTTTTTTACCGACGATAAGCAGTAAAATTAATAATACGATAACTGCAATGATGATATTTGTTTTCTTGGTCATAATCCTAAAGATTAGTATAATGGTATTCCAAAGTACAATTCAAGTAATTTTAGTTTGAATATGTAATCGTATTTGGTTCTTAAAACTTCCGATTGTGCATTTTCATAGCGCAGCAACGCCTGGCTAAATTCAAATGAGTTGATGATGCCCACCTCAAAACGTTCCCTGGAATAATCATAGGCTTGTGATTGTGCATCTTCAGCCACTAATGCAGACTCATAGGCTTTTTTAGCCCCTTGTAAGTCGGTGTAGGCCTGATAGACATTTGACTCCAAATCAAGCTCGGCCTGTTCTTTTTGAAGGCTGGCCCTTTCTATATTAATAAAGCTGCGTTTTACATTGTTGCGAGCTGCAAATCCATTAAAAATGGGCACCTGAAGTTGTAGCCCTACCCTTGTTCCGGCGTTGTCTGACAATTGTTGTGAAAATGAGCGATCTAAAAAGTCGTTATCAATCCAACTTGTGCTGTAACCGGCAAAAGCCGTTAATGTAGGCGTATATGCTCCTCTTGAAATCTGCAATTCTTTTTCAGCCATTAAAACATTTTGTTCGGCTATTTTGGTCTCAAAACGGGTTTCTTTTGCTCTATCTATAATGGACGAAACCGGCTGTTCAAGTATGGTTGAAATGGGAACTTCATATTCATCATCAGCTATGTCAAAGTTTTCATAGTCTTTAATCAGCAAGATTTGAGCCAGGTTGATCAATGCAATTCTTATCTGGTTTTCAGCAACCACAATGCGCTGTTCGTCATTGGCCAGTGTGGCTTTGATTTCCAGCAAATCACCTCTTGGAATTACTCCGGCATCAACCAATTCGTTGGTTTGTTTTAATTGTTGTTTGGTGATTTCATTCTGTGATTGAAGCACTTTTAAGTTTTCCTTATTGAAAAGGGTTTGAAGGTAGGCATTGGCCACAAAAAGTGCAATATCATCTTTCATTTTGTCCAGATTGTACTGCCCGGCAACCTGAGCCATTCTTGCATACTGCACTTGACGGATGTTTCTCAAGCCGTCAAACAAGGTAACGCTGCTTTGTATTCCTATTGGAAATGACAAGAATGTAAAGCTTTGAGCAACGTTTGTTCCCGGAATAATGTTATTTCCTGAGTTTGAGATTAGACTGGCATTTCCATTGAGATTTGGGAACAAACTGTAAAACGCATCCCTTTCCTGAATGTCAGCCAGTTTTAAATCAAGTTCAGATTGTTTGATGGTGATGTTGTTTTCAATGGCATAAGCAACGGCTTCTTCTAATGTCCACTTTTTATCTTGGGCGAAAATGACTCCGGCGATAAATAAAACTGTTATGGTTGTTAGTATTCTTTTCATTGTCTTAATTTCAGTTGATATGTCTTTAACAAATTGAATTTGTTACAAAAAAATATTATCGGTTTGCAAAAGGTGTTACAATGGGGTTCCAAACTTTTATTTTGTCGTCTTTTGAAATTCCATTTTTGATTTCCACATAAATTCCATCACTGATGCCCAATTCCACTTCCCTTCTTTCAAAATTTTGGTTTCCATTTTCAATTTCAACAAAAGGTTTTTGGGTCGTGCCATCAAATTGGACCAGACTTTCTTTGAGCGCCAAAACCTCATCGGCCCGTTCAAGGATGATGGAGGCGTTGGCGCTCAATCCGGCCCTGATAAACGTGGAGTCGAGGTTTTTAAGTGTTCCTTTGATTTCAAACTGAATGGCACCGTTTTCAAGGTTTCCTTTTGGTGCTATAAAGTCCAGCACAGCATCAAAGGTTTTATTGTCAATCGCACCCACAGTAATTTCCAGCGGAAGGCCTTCTTTTATTTTGCCTACTTCAGATTCATCTACTTTTCCTTCAAAAATCATATTGGTCACATCGGCTATGGCGGCAATGGTGGTTCCTTCATTGAAGTTGTTGCTTTCAATCACCTGGTTGCCCACTTTCACCGGTACTTCCAGCACCATTCCGGAAACAGTTGCCCTGATTTCGGTATTGGCTGAACTTCCAAGACCTCTGGTGGTTCCGGTTTTTACGATTTCGAAAGTTTGCTGAGCTGCAGAATAGGTTTGTTGAGCTTGAAGATAAGCCACTTCGGCTTGTTCAAATTCATTGGCCGAAATCACGCCTCTTTCAAAGAGTGTTTTTTGCCTTTCAAAGTTTCGCTTTTGATTGTCCAAAGCAATTTTTGCTGTACTCACCTGGTTTTGAGTGTTCGCCAGATTGGTCAGGTTGGGCACAATTCTAAGACGGGCAATTAAATCACCTGTTTTAATTTGTTCACCGGGTTCAATAAATATTTCTTCCACAATCCCCGAAATGTTGGGTTTAATTAACACCTCATCCCTGGGCAAAATGCTCCCTGTGGCCATAGTTCTTTTGACAATGGTTTTGGTTTCAGGGGAATCTGTGGTGTAAATCGTTGGGTCTTGTGCATTTTTTTGGTACAGGTAATACAGTGCCCCCACGAAGGTGACAACGATAACTAAAAGAATGATGATGGTGACTGATTTTTTCATTGTTTGAAAAGTTAGTTATATTTATTCGGTTCTTAAAGCGTCTACTGGTTTGACTTTTATGGCATTTTGTGCCGGGATGAGCCCGGCCAATAATCCTGAAAGCACTAATATGGTCAGCGCCACCCCAATTACAAACAAATTGACACTGGGATTGGCAAACATGGTATCTGGCGACTGGTTTTGTTCGAGGACTTTATTTACTACAGCCAGCAATCCGGTTGCCATGGCAATTCCGGCCATACCGGAAAGGATGGTTAAAAATATGGATTCCAGCAATACTTGTGAGCGGATGTTCCACGGTGTTGCCCCCAAAGCCCTTCGGATACCGATTTCTTTGGTGCGTTCTTTTACAACGATTAGCATAATGTTGCTGATGCCTATGATACCAGAAAGCAAAATCAAAATTCCTATAAAGTAAGCTATGGCGTTGAGCGCAATAAACAAACCGTTGACTTTGCTGTATTCTGCATACAAATCAAAATGACCAATGGCCCTGTCGTCATCGGGATGGATGTTGTGCCGGGACTTCATAATTTCAAACACCGACTCTTTCATGTCAGTAATAGATGCATGGTCATGAGCAGTAATTGCCATCCAGCCCACTACATCTCCTCGGTTGAATGCTTGTGAAAAGCTTGTAAAAGGAACAAATATTTCCTTTTGGCCTTCTTCCACATTGCCGCTGTTGTTGCTTTTTCTTCGGTAAGTGCCAATGACCATAAAATTGACTTCATTGATTTTGATGTATTCACCTATGGGGTTTTCTCCAATTTCAAACAGTTCATTTTTAACAGCTTCTCCAATTACGGCTACTTTTCGCCTATCGAGAATGTCAGCATAATTGATAAATCTTCCCAGGGTGACATCCATGGGTTGTTGCTCGATGATTTCGGGATAATCTCCATAGACATTATAGGCTCCGGTTTGAAGTCCGCGAACAACGTTATTGGCTCCTCCAAATCCGCCGAGCTGGTTTCTTGGTGAAACATATTTCAAATCCGGTATTTGGTTTTTTAACGACTGGACATCGTCTAACCTGAAATTGTAACGTCGTCCTCTGGGCAGTCCTTTATAAGGCCTTGAGGCGGTTTGTGACCACATAAACATGGAGTTTGTGGCTGTACCCTCAAATCCTTTTTTCACACCGTTTTCCAAACCTTTTCCGGCGGCAAGCAGAATAACCAAAATGAATATCCCCCACAGCACACCAAATGCTGTGAGCAGTGTCCTGAACCAGTTTGCACTGAGGGCTTCCAGGATTTCCTGCCAACTATCCCTGCTGAAGAGTTTACTCATCGTTTAGGGCTTCAATGGGTTTTATACTGGCTGCGCGATAAGCCGGGAAAAATCCGGCAATGGCTCCGGCAACGATTAAAATAATCACCGTGATTAGTGCGGTTGTAAAGTCTACAGAGGGGTTTAAAATATAATTCATCTGTATGTTTGGTCCCACGAGTTCAAGCAGTCCGAGTCCGAAAATCAATCCGGTGAAACCGGCGATGGCTGTGATGAAAATGGACTCGTGCAATATCATCCAAATAATGGACCAGGGTTCTGCTCCAATGGCTTTTCTGATTCCAATTTCCTTGGTGCGTTCTTTTACGATAATCAGCATAATGTTACTCACGCCCACCACTCCGGCAATGATAGTGCAAATGCCCACTCCCCAGAAAAAGATACTGATCATATTGTTCAGGCTGTAAAACTTTTTGGCATTTTCAAGACTGCTGTTCACTGTAACGGCCCGGGTGTCTGTGGGTGCAATGGTGTGCCTGGTTTTTAACTGATTGGTGAGTTGGGCCACAAACTCTTCGGATGCCTCTACATCTTTCTCAAAATTACCGGTACTATGGAGTGTAAATGAAAGGTTTCTGATGTTTTCACCGGCATTATATACCCGTTGGCTTGTAGAAAGCGGCATGTAGATTCTGGATTCTTCACGTTCACCACCGGGGTCTGTAAATATCCCCACTACTTTAAACTTGATGCCCGATATATCTATGTATTCACCAATGGCGTTTTTCCCTTTAAACAAATCGGTGTAGACTTTGTGACCAATTACTGCCACTTTCTCATAATTTTGATGATCGAAAAAGTTGAGAAATCTTCCTATGGTCATGGAGGCGTTTTCAATAAACTGAAAATCGGGCAACACCCCCTCAATGCGGTAGCTGTTTGATTCGTTTTCATAAACCGTAAGGCCGGACCAAATCCTGAACATAGACGATTTGTATTCCAGTTGGTCCTGATGTTTTAGTACTGTTTGGTCAAAATCTTCATTTTTAAGTTGAATGAACCTTCCGGGATTCAGGCCTTTATAGCCTTGTGAGGTAACGCCTGTCCATACGCTGATGCGGTTTTCGGCATCGCGTTTAAATTCTTCGGCTACACCATTTTCCATTCCTTTTCCAATGGCAAGCAGAATGACCAATATAAATATCCCCGAAGCCACCGAAAGCCCGGTAAGAAACGTTCGCAATTTGTTTTTGCGAATGGCTTCAAAGATTTCCTGCCAGCGTTCCAGGTCAAACATGCTGTTCTGCTTTTGCTCTTACTTGTTGTACGGGGGTATCGTCGATAATCACACCGTCTTTCAGGTGGACAATTCGTTTGGTCATATGTGCAATGTCCTCTTCGTGGGTAACAATTAAAATGGTTTTCCCTTCATCATTGATACCTTGAATGAGTTCCAACACTTCATAGGAAGTTTTACTGTCAAGTGCTCCGGTGGGTTCGTCGGCCAGCAATACTTTGGGGTCTGAAGCCAGTGCACGGGCGATGGCCACACGTTGTTTTTGCCCAC
>NZ_JCBCCK010000291.1:0-6455 GCF_059864935.1 Planktosalinus sp. | reverse complement strand
TCAATGATCATCAGTTTGGGGTCAAAGCCACTCAGGTAAACTGCCAGTACAGCAAGCAGGTGTATCCAGTAAATATGAACGATGTAAAAAAACATGGGTACTTTGCCAAAAAGCACCATGATATCAAATAATTTCCCTTTAAACTTTTCCGCCAGTGAAAGCACTATCAGGGAAGGCCCCAGTGTGATTAACAAAAACAAAAGTGAAGGGGGGTATTTGGTGACATTGAAAAAAGAGAGTGCTGTTTTTTCAAAATCATCATATGATGTCCACGGTACCAAATCGCCATATACGTTTGCAAAACGTAAAACAAAAAATAGGACAATGGCTGAAATACCGGTGCGTATTAGAATTTGATGTCGTTTAGCAACATCAAATCCGGGTTTGTAAAGGATGCCTAAGTAATAACCCAGCGGCATAACAAATATCCAGGGAATGAGTGGATAAGCAATAAATAGCGTCACCTGTTCCGTAAGTTGAAAAGGTGCCATTACGTGCAAAACTGTCCATATCTCACTATAAGAACTAGTTGTAAAACCATCTAAAGCATTGTGTCCAAAAATGGCGATTAAGCATATCGCAATCATTAGTTTTTTGGGTACATGAATAAGTAAGGCCAAAAAAAGCATGGATGCACCCAAGAGCCAGATTACCTGAAACAATATGTAATTAAAATTGAACTGAAACCTCCAGGCAAAGCTAATCACAACTATTTCTAAAAAGATTAGCCAAACACCTCTTTTTAGGAGCCATTTGCTTACAGCTTTTTTACCGATTTTTTGTTCCACAAAAAAGGCAGAAGTACCTGCCAGAAAAACAAATACCGGCGCGCAAAAATGGGTAATGAAACGTGTAAAAAAGATCCAGAAGTTCGTTTGTTCAATATCGGTAGGGTCAAAATAAAAATAATCATAATGAAAATAGTCACGCACATGGTCTAATGCCATTAATACAATGACCATTCCCTTTAAAAAATCTAAGGACTGGACACGGTTATTCATAGTTATTAATTTATATTTCAAAAATTAAAAAGTACCGTTGTCAACTTCTTTAACAAACTTTATCAGTTCGCTAAAAAAGGTTTTTGGATCATCAAATTGGGATAAGTGACTGCCGTTTGTGGTAACACTTCTTCCATTTTGTACCTGGCCGGCCATCCACTCCATGTACTTTGGGTCCATAGTGTCATACTTGGCACCCAGCATAAGTGTGGGCACTTTAATTTCAGGAAGTCTGTCTGATATGTCCCAATTATATAAAGTGGCTTCTTTAGTGATACCAAATTCACTGGGGCCTTGCATATATACATAAATGTCATGGTTGAGGTGTTTGAACAGTAATTGAACAGATTTTGGCCACATTTCCAGAGGTTTTCGTAATAAATGTTTGGTGTAAAAGTGTTCCATTAAGAGTGCTTCATATCTGGGATTGGAGTAGTCCTTTGCGGCTTCCAGAGATTGAATTTCCTTGAGTACTTCCTCCGGCATTTGAGGTCCTAATACTTCCTGAGCATATTTGTTATATTCTGGAATACTTGCAACCATGTTTGAAACAATTAGTCCTTTTAAATTGTATTGATATTTCAGGGCATATTCCATAGCTAAAGTACCGCCCCACGATTGTCCTAATAGATAAAAGTTGTCTTTGTGGAGTCCTAAAGCTTTTCTTACCTGCTCTACCTCTTCCACAAAATGTTCAATGGTCCAAAGACTAGGGTCATTGGGATTATCACTATAGTAAGAATCGAGCTGATCATAATAAATGTATTCGATTTCTTCATTGGGGAGGTAGCCTTCAAAATTCCCAAATTCTTCGTGAGAGCCTCCCGGACCGCCGTGTAGAAGTAATACACGCATTTTGGGGTTATTACCCATACGTTTGGTATAGACATTAAAGGTGCCAATGGCCGTTTCAATTGGAATCATTTTAATACCACCGCTTTCTTGGTCGTCGCTTTTGGAATAGTCAAAATAACTTGATTTAGTTTCAAGTTCAGTAGTTGTTGAGGTTTCTGGTTTTTCAGTGCATCCAAAAAGTAGACTGAAGAAAATACTAAGTAAAAGAATATAGGTTTTCATATTGTTTAAGAGTTTTTTGATTCTTGTTTTGAAATATTGATAAAAGGCGTTTTCATTAAATACCAAAACGATTGTTTTTGGTCGTCAAATTCTTTAAGTCCAAGTTTAACTTCATCCGGATGTTTGTATTTAAAAGTGCCGAATAGCCGGTCCCAAAGAATAAAAATATCAGCATAATTAGAATTGGTGTAATATTCATCCTGGTCGTGATGCACGCGATGAAAATTGGGTGTTGTAAAAATGAGTCCAAAAGTTTTATCAATCCACGTAGGATATTTTAAGTTGCAGTGTTCTATAAACACATAAGGAATAATGATTAAAACAAACAAACCAAGTCCGGTGGTGTCTAAACCAAAAAGTGCTGCAGCTACAACCCCTGAGGAGCCAAAATAGAACACCAGCTCAATGGGATGTACCCTGATGTTAGAGGAAGCGTCCATGCGACTATCACTGTGATGCACACGATGGAAATTCCATAAAAAAGGAACGTAGTGTGCAATGCGATGGAACCAGTAATTGGCCATGTCAAAAAGCATTACGCTAAACAGGAGAAATAACCAAACGGGTAAATCTAAATGATGAAACAAACCTATTTCGTTTGAGTTCAACCAATCAACGGCAATCACGATAATGCCTGCCCAAAACAAATTCAATAAAGTAATGATGATTAAAAAACCGTTGTTTTCAAGTAAATGCTTACCCGTTTTATCAAATTTAAATTGGGTGTTGAATACATTTTCTGCGGTAAAGAAGATTACTAGTAGAACCACAGTAAATAAATCGAAATTTATGCTTATCAAGGTGTTGAGGGTTTCCATTTGGTTTATCTTTTTTTGTTGGTTCTCTGAATTTTAATTTATCATTTTACATCGTTAAAGTAAGCCCACCGTCTGCTGTAAGTGTGGTTCCAGTGATATAGCTTGCTTCCTCTGAACAAAGAAATACAATGGTCTTTGCCATTTCTTCAGGAAGACCTGCACGTCTCAAATGTACAGTTGGCAACAAGTTTTTATCATACAAGTCATCACCAACAATCCCTCGCAATCGCTGGTGCATAGGCGTCACTATTGCTCCCGGACACAACAAGTTAACACGTATGCCTTGTGATGCAAGTTCAGCAGACACACTTGACGTTAAGCCTATCAACCCATGTTTTGAAGTGACATAAGCCGACCCTGTTGGAAAACCAAGAAATGAATTGACAGAACCAACATTTACGATCGCACCACCGTGGCCTAATTTCAACATCGCTCTTGCCTCATATTTCATAGAGAGAAATACACCTTTTAGATTGATGTCAAGAACCTGGTCCCAATCGTTTTCTTCAAGGTCAGTAATCATATTTAGTTGACCTTCTATACCTGCATTGTTTATGGCAAAATCCAATCGACCAAATACTTTCAACGTATGTGCAACCATCTGTTCGACGCTTTTTGCATCAGAAACATCTGTTTTGATTGCCGAAGCTTTTCCGCCTTTTGCTTCTATAGAAGCGACCAGGTTGTCCAGTTCTTCTTTCCGGCGTGCAGCGACAACGACTTTTGCACCTTTTTCGGCGAAAGCTTCTGCTGTTGCTTTTCCTATTCCACTACTGGAACCGGTAATGAGTGCGACTTTGTTTTTCATTTGTTGTTTTATTGATTTATGCTATTCACTTCTATCCAATAGCCATCCGGGTCTTGAAAGAACACTTGTTGAATGCCATCAGTTCTTATGTTAATTTTATTAAGGTTTCCGGGGAAATCAGAGTATTCAATCTTCATTTCTGTCAGTTTCTGAACAAATGCATTAAAATTTGAAGTTGATAAGGCAAGGTGAATGGCTTTATTGGTTTTAATATCGTCTTTCAAAACTGATAATAGGTGCAATTCCTTACCATCGCCCAAGGATATCCATTTTACATCTTTAACCTCTGGTGGTAATGGAATTATTTTCAAATTCAAAACGTCTGTGTAAAATTTAGCTGATACATTTACATCTTTAACTGACAATGCTATATGATTAAAAGTAAGAGAGACGGCTTTTTTTTCTTGTCCATTCACCACATTCGACAACTGAACGAACATTAGAAGGATGAGTGCTTTTTTCATAATTTTTATGGTTTGATAGTTCTTGTTTTAGTTTGTATATAACTTAATGTTATGGCATATTTTATAAGGTTAGTTTTTAATTCTAAACGGTTGCTTCTTCCCATAAGTCAACGAACGCCACAACCACTCAAAAGGACCAAATAAGAAATATTTTAACCAGATGGGACTTACAATGAGTTGGAAAATCCAGATGCTAAATACTACATAATACAATTCATAACGCTCTAAAATGCCGAACAAACCAAAACCAAATCCGTAAAAAATGATGGACGTAATGATGCTGTGCATTAAATAGTTAGTCAAGGCCATTCTACCCACAGCTGCCAATGCTCTTTGAAGGAAAGCGATCATTCCGGATTTAATAAACAGCATAAACAACCCAATGTGCCCCATTGTTACAGCTATTCTACCTAATTGATAGGTTTGTTCGGCTTTTTTCATGGTTACCACATCATAATTGCTTTGAACGATGAGTTGGGTTTCATAATAATTTATGGTGACGCCAATAATGTAACCTATAAATGCCATTAGAAAATAAAAACGGGTGCTCCGCTCACCGTGAAAAATTCGGAGTTTAAAAAAGGCCATCCCTATAAACATATAGCTGAGAATATCCCAAACCCACAAGCGATAAGGTAACCAGGTTTGCATCCATTGATTAAATTCCACTTTATTTTGGATGATTTTAAAGTACCCTACATTCATTTTTTCCATTACTTGCTGAACATCCTTAGCAGTCTTTTTAGTATTCAGTTTTGCCCATTCATCAAGAGTTGATGTTTCTTTTTCACTTAATTCAATCCCGGCTGAATTGTTTTCCATAACCATTTCAGCATCTTGTTTTAGTTTGACGTTATTTTGATAATCGCTGATATCCCAAAGAATTCCGATGCCAATAAGTATAGCTCCAATAATTATCAGGTTTTTTACCGGCAGGTTTCTAAAAGGGAATAAAAACAAACCAAACAAAGCATACGGGAAAAGTATATCACCGTGCCAAAGCAATATCCAGACGTTTGCAATACCAAACAAGAGCAGCCAGATCATTCGGCGGTAGTATATATCAGCTGTTGAAATCCCTGCACCGTCTTTGATGAGCCTTCCGGTTAGTAAAATGACTCCTGCTCCAAAGAGCAGTGTAAACAAGCCGCGCATAGTCCCTTCAAAAAACATTTCGTTGGTTACCCAAACATAAAAGTTTAAGCCTTCTGTATGACCCAAAACGCTGGGGTCTGAATAACTGAACGGTAATCCCATTCCATTGATGTTCATTAAAAGTATGCCAAATAAAGCAATGCCTCTAATCACATCTAGAGCATTGATGCGGGTGTGGCTTAAGGTTGGTTTTAATTCGTTGGTGGTTAGTGGTTCCATGTGGATTTTTATTGTTTTTTTGCATCAACCTGACTTATAAAAAGACAGAATTATTAAAACTGTAAGTGTATTCTTTATTTGAGTTATTTAGAGCTATCTAATTTTATTAATTGCCCTGAAGCTGTCTTTGATAAACTTCAGCATCGTAGGTTCCTACTGACTTTTGAACCAGTCCTTGATCACTCATTGTCCATTCTTCAAATCCGCTAAAATCCACTTTGTTTCCGGTGCCTCCGGGTCCGGTATTCGTTCCCTTGAATCTCCAGTAGTACCTGTAGGTGTTTTCTTGTACTGTTAAACTGTCCATAGTTAATTTTATATCAGGAAAGGCATCCATATAGGATTGAGCAGTTGCTGCTATTTGTTTTCTTCCCACTGCCGGTTTGCCTTTGTTCACGATCAGCGTTCCGTCTTCGGCATAAAATGAAGCCATTTTTTCCGGTTGTTTACTGTTCCAGGCAGCAGTATAATTCTGTGCGAATGCAACCATTTTTTCTTGTTCATAATTTTTAGATTTACACGCAGTCAGTATCGTCATGAATACTATGGTTACTATTAGGATAAAACGTTTTGTGTTCATATAGCTTTGTTTAAATTGGTTATAACTGATATTAATTACAATAGCGTTATTTACTCGTGGCATCAGCCAGTTTCTTGGTATCTACAAACTGCTGAAAACCGATTATTTTACCGTCTTTAAGCGACCATAGGTGTGCTACCTGGGCATTAAAGGTTTTGCCGGTCTCCTTCACTTTTGCATCATAGCGAAGCGTAGCCAGGACTTTATTGCCACTCATTTCATGCAGTTCGATATCTTCCAGCTTAAAATAGTCGTGTTCAGCGCCAACCCGGACAAAAATTCCGTTCAGAACAGCGTCCGGACCGATATACGGGTTTCCGTCTGCATACGCAT
>NZ_JCBCCK010000041.1:0-20518 GCF_059864935.1 Planktosalinus sp. | reverse complement strand
GCATCCCTGAACATTTCACTTTTAAAAAAAAGCGAATCGGTGGTTTGCATCCTGTTTTCGGCCGTGACATCATATTGGAAATTGATGTTTTGTATTGCCCCTTGTTTAATCCCAGTTTTTGGGGCGAAAGGAAACACCCGCGACATACTGGCTGTAACGTTTGGTAATGTCAGGTTTATTTGTTGTGTATTGGTGTTTTGAGAATGCGTTCCTGCAAGACTTACATTCACCTGTGGCTCGCCCTGAAAGGCTTTAGAATAGGACACCGAAGAGCTTAATGTATTATTTAAGAAATTCGCCGTATTCAATTGATTGATAGATTCCTGATAATATCTACTACTTCCCAGGTTAACAGAAGCGGAAAAGCGAGATGTTGGATTTGACTTGGCATCCTGACTGTGTGACCAGCGAATGTTATAGACAGATGCTTCCGAGAAATCTGGGAAGCCGCGTTCACTGTTTAAAAGCCTTTCATACCTGAAATTGAGGTTTCCGCGAAAGCGGTATCGCAAGGCATAATTGGACTCGGTTCGCACTCCGTAACTGCCGTTAGTGTAATAATCGCCCAAAGTGAGCAAATCCACATAGTCATTAATGGCAAAATAGTAACCCCCGTTTTGGAAAAAGAAACCGCGGTTGTTGTTTTCACCAATAGTGGGAATTACAAAGCCCGAAGCACGGTCTTCCTCCAGCGGGAAATAGCCGAAAGGCAGCCCCAGCGGGGTAGGCACATCGGCAATGTACATATTGGTAAGGCCTGTTACGATTTTCTTTTTAGGGACAAATTTTACTTTACGCGCATAAAAATAATACTCGGGATTGTCGATGTCTTTGGCAGTGGTAAATATCACATTTCCCAAATACACCACCGAATCGTTTTCGCGTTTGGATATTTCGGCTTTGATTTTAAATTCGCCTTGTTCGGTGCGGGAATTGTAAATCAGCGCCTTGTTGGTATCATAATTGAAGCGAATGGAGTCGGGTTCAACTTTATTGGCTCCCTGGACAAAAACAGGCATTTGAGTGTAATTGCCCAGCGAATCTACGATGCCTTTGGCATACACTTCCTTTTTGTTGTAATCCATAATAATAATCCCGGCATCGATGCGCATATCTTCATAAATCACATAAGCCTTGTTGTACATATAGATTTTATTTTCCTTTCGGTGCATAAAAACATAGTCTTCTCCAAAATAATCCACTACATCGGCAAGAATTTCCTGTTGTGGCCTTATAGTATCAAGAACAATGGTATCACTTACAATTTCACTGATTTCTCCGTTAACTAATGGCTGAGGTGAAACAATGGTGTCGTTAACGGCGGGGATGGGGGTTGAGGGGTTAATACCAATTTCCTGTGCGTGAGAAAAACAGTGACTCAGGAACAAAAAAAGAAGCAATAAAACTAGATGAAGTTTATTTGTTTGCAATGGTAATAATCCTATTTTTGTAAAGCTATGGCTTAATTGTTGAAGTGTCAAAATTAAACATATTTTTCGGGTATCTTTTTATGAGCCGTCAAATTTTAAAATATTAACCAAACTTGTTGCGTTAAATTGTATATGAAAATGAAAATCTGCCCATTTTTCGTCTTGTTACTTACCTTGCTTTTTACCATTAACGGGACCTTACTTTTCGCACAAAACGCTAAATTCAAAGTGGTTTTAGACGCCGGTCATGGAGGCAGTGATAGTGGGGCTTCCTATCATGGTTTTAAAGAAAAGGACATTGCACTGAATATCACTCTGCTAGCAGGGGGTATTTTAGAACGACATAAAGACATTGAGGTGGTATATACCCGTAAAACAGATGTTTTTCTTGGTTTAAGAGAACGCGCCGATATTGCCAACAAAGCCAATGCCGATTTGTTTGTGTCCATTCACGCCAACGCTGCCAGAAACACGGCTGCTTATGGTGCTGAAACTTTTGTGCTGGGGCTTCACAAATCACAAGAAAACTTTGAGGTGGCCAAAAAAGAAAATCAGGTGATTTATCTCGAAGAAAACTATGAAGAAATCTATGGCGGTTTTGATCCCAGTTCGCCGGAATCACTTATAGGGCTTACATTGATGTCGGAAGTATATCTCGATCAAAGTATTGAAGTAGCTTCACTTGTTCAAAACAATTTCACCCAACATCTCAAACGAAGAGACCGCAGTGTTAAGCAGGCAGGTTTCTGGGTGCTGCACAACACCTATATGCCCAGTGTGCTTATTGAAATGGGCTTTGTTTCCAATAGAGAAGAAGGCACTTATCTTAATTCCCGTAAGGGACAACAAGAAATGGGGCAAGCCATTGCCGATGCCATTATTGACTACTACAACAGCATAAAATCTTCCTATACCACGACCACAACAACCCGTCCGCCGGTTGACAGTAATGTGCCTGTGGTCATCAAAAGTGAAGTATATGAAGGCGTGGTCTTTAAAGTGCAAATTGCCGCCAGTTCGAGAAGACTGGACACCAAGCCATCCAATTTTAAGGGCTTAACAATGATCAGCAGGGAGCAAGAAGGCGATTTGTACCGCTACTTTTACGGAAGTACATCAGACTATTTACAAATTAAAGAATTGCAAAAAGTGGCTAAAGAAAAAGGATATCCATCAGCTTTTATTGTGGCTTTTAAAAATGGAAAGCGTGTAAACTTGGCTGATGTTGTAAATTAGAAGAGTTTTAACCTAAGGGTTTTATTATTATTCATAAATTTGTTATTTAACTAAACCAACATACGTGAAATTATCTAAAGAATTAAAAACCGGGTTGCTTGCAGTTTTTGCCATTTCCACTTTTATATTGGGTTACAATTACTTAAAAGGCTCTTCATTGTTTCAAACTGACCGTGTTTTTCATGCTGTTTATGACAATGTAGAAGGTTTGGGTGTTTCATCGGCCGTAAACATCAATGGATTTCGTGTAGGAAAGGTACAGAGTATCGAAATTGATCAAAAAACCGGTTTGATGGTCGTAACATTTAGTATTGAAAACGACTTTGAATTTTCCAAACAAAGCATTGCCCGTATATATGGTGGAGGTATCATTGGCGGGAAATCAATAGCTATAGTGCCCGATTACTCATACACCGATATTGCCAAAACAGGAGATACTCTTAAAAGCCAGGTGGAAGAGGGAATCATGGAACTGGTCAACGATCGGCTTTCACCCCTGCAAACGAAGATTGAAAATGCCGTAGTGAGTATTGACAGTCTGATGTATGCCATCAACGATGTGCTGGATGAAAACTCACGAGAAAACCTGAGAGGAAGTATAGCCGATTTAAATGGCATCACCACATCATTTGCCGTGTCGTCATCCAAACTCCAAAGTATACTCACAACCAACGAAGACAAACTTAACCGTACATTTGAAAACCTCGATACTACCGCAGAAAACTTTGCCGCTCTTTCTGACTCCCTTTCACAACTCAATCTGAGTAAAATGGTGGATGAACTTGAAGTGACTATTGCCAATTTTAAAACACTCTCAGAAACCCTGAATAACGGTGAAGGCACTTTAGGTAAACTGCTCAATGACGATACTCTTTATCATAATCTTGAATTTGCCGCCAGACAACTGGAAGAATTACTGCAAGATGTCAAACTAAATCCCAATAGATATATTAATATTTCTGTGTTTGGTAAACGCAACATTCCTTACGAAAGACCCGAAAACAGAATAGATTAGCGGCGTTTAACAATTAAATATCCCTATGAATTACCTTCCAAATATTCTCTTTCTCATTGCCCTTTTTATTGCTGTGGGCTATTTTGCTCAAAACGTATCGCGACTAAAGCGAAATATACTTTTGGGGAAAGATACCGATGTTTCTGACAATCCCGGTCAACGTTTTAAAAACCTGTTGATGATTGCCTTTGGGCAGTCCAAAATGGTCAAGCGTCCCTTTTCGGGCTTTTTGCACTTTATTGTGTATGTAGGGTTTATCATCATCAACATCGAGATGCTGGAAATCATCTATGATGGGCTTATCGGTACTCACCGTGCCTTTGCCATACTTGGCGGGTTTTATGATTTTTTAATTGCTTCGTTTGAAATCCTAGGAGCTTTAGTGATAGTGAGCGTAGCAATTTTCTGGTTGCGCCGGAATATCCATAAAGTGAAACGGCTCTTTCATCTTGATTTAAAAGGCTGGCCCAAAAATGACGCCAATTACATCCTTTACATAGAAGCGGTATTGATGGTATTGTTCCTTACCATGAATGCTGCTGACTACACCCTTCAACAAGCCGGAACCGAAGGCTATACTCAGGCAGGAAGTTTTCCTGTCAGTCAATACATCGCCCCTTTATTCAGCGAAATGCAACTCAGTTCAGTTATTGTTGTTGAAAGAATAGCCTGGTGGTTGCACATATTGGGAATCTTATTTTTCTTAAACTATCTCTACTACTCTAAGCATTTGCATATCCTGCTTGCATTTCCAAATACCTACTACGGCAGATTGAATGTCAAAGGGCAGTTTACCAATAACCCGACCGTTACCAACGAAGTGAAAATGATGATGGACCCCAATACCGATCCATTTGCGGCTCCGGCAGAAGGCAGTGAAGCTGTAATGCCCGAAAAGTTTGGCGCCAGTGATGTAATGGATTTAAACTGGGTGCAGTTACTTAATGCCTACACTTGCACAGAGTGCGGCAGATGTACTGATGAATGCCCTGCAAATATTACCGGCAAAAAATTATCGCCGCGTAAAATTATGATGGATACCCGCGACCGATTGGAAGAAGTGGGAAAAAATATCGACAAAAATGGCGAGTTTGTGCCTGATGGCAAACAATTATTGGATGATTATATCCTTAGGGAAGAGTTGTGGGCCTGCACCACTTGTAATGCTTGTGTGGAAGCCTGCCCGGTGAGCATCGATCCGCTTTCCATTATTATGGAAATGCGACAGTATCTGGTCATGGAACAATCAGCTGCACCAACCGAACTTAACGTGGCGATGACCAATATCGAAAACAATGGGGCACCATGGCCTTACAACCAAATGGATAGATTGAACTGGAAAAATGAGTAATTGATAGACGTGAGATATAAGATTTAAGATATGAGACTTGAGAAAAAACGAAAATGAATATGAAGAAAAACAACACCAAACATCAATTGCAAGACTTAAAAGAAGGAGGAAAAAAGGTAAGCCCGGTTTTGCCAAAGGAAGTTAAAAACTACTTGATAGATATAGATGGAACTATCTGTGACGATATTCCCAATGAAGAGTCCGAAAGAATGTTAACCGCAGAGGTATATCCTGATGCTTTAAAAACGCTCAACAAATGGTTTGATGAAGGGCATATTATTTGCTTTTTTACTTCTAGAACTGAAGACCACAGGGCTTATACAGAACAATGGCTTAAAAAACATGGTTTCAAGTATCACAGCCTGTTAATGGGAAAACCTCGCGGGGGCAATTACCACTGGATTGACAACCATTTGGTGAAGGCAACACGTTACAATGGAAAATTTACCGATTTGGTTGAAAAGAAAGTCACCATTGAGGTATTTGAGGATTGATTGAATGAAAATTCCAATTTCAAAATCGCCAAATTCCAATTTAGAGGTTTGAAATGAGTTTTTTACAAATAACATATAACAATTAACCAATAACGAATAACAAAAATATAAACTGTTATGAGTGAAACGATGAATGTACCTACAATGGCCGAATTTTTGGCACAAGGCAAGCAGCCCGAAGTTTTGTTTTGGGTGGGTTGTGCCGGGAGTTTTGACGACCGCGCCAAAAAAATAACCAAAGCTTTTGTGCGTATTCTAAACAACACCGGTGTGGAGTTTGCCGTATTGGGAACCGAAGAAAGTTGCACCGGCGACCCGGCAAAACGTGCCGGCAATGAATTCCTGTTCCAAATGCAAGCCATGGCAAACATTGAAGTGCTTAATGCTTATGAAGTGCAGAAAATCGTCACTGCTTGCCCGCATTGTTTCAATACGATCAAGAATGAATACCCCGAACTGGGAGGCAACTACACAGTGATGCACCACACCCAATTTCTGAAAAACCTGATAGAAGAGGGTCGCCTGAAAGTGGAAGGGGGAAAATTTAAAGGCAAACGCATCACCTTTCACGACCCTTGTTATCTGGGCAGGGCCAACGGAGAATATGAAGCCCCGCGCGAACTTCTGGAAAAACTTGAAGTCGAACTTATCGAAATGAAACGGTGCAAAACCCGCGGACTCTGCTGTGGAGCCGGAGGAGCACAAATGTTCAAAGAACCCGAAAAAGGTGATAAAGACATTAATATAGAACGTGCCGAAGAAGCCATTGAAACTCAACCGGAAGTCATAGCTGCAGGCTGCCCGTTTTGCAACACCATGCTCACTGACGGTGTTAAAGCCAAAAATAAAGAAAACGAAGTACAAGTAATGGATGTGGTGGAAATGATTGCCTCAGCTGACGATTTGTAGTTTTAGGTTTATTGTTTGTCATTTATAGTTGAACCTTGAGCCTTGAACTTTTTACCTTAAACTTATATGATAGTAGATTTTAAAGAATTACCCGACCATTCCCGCATCTGGATATACCAATCCGGCAGGAAGTTTAGTGATGAAGAAGTTGCCCTTTTGGAAGGACGGCTAAAGGAGTTTTTAATTCAATGGACGGCTCATGGGCAGTCGCTGGAAGCGGGATTCGAAATAAAATACAACCGCTTTATAATCATTGGGCTCAATCAGGACAATGCTTCAGCGTCAGGATGTTCTATTGATGCTTCTGTACATTTTATACAGCAACTGGAGCAGGAGTTTAATACTGACCTGCTGGACAAAATGAATGTGACCTACTATAACGGTGACTTCATAGCCTTTAAACCCCTCAACGAGTTCAAAGCCATGGTCAAGGCCAAATCCGTTTCCAAAAAGACTATAGTGTTTAATAACCTCGTCAACACCAAAGCCGAATATATTGACAATTGGGAAGTACCGGCTGAGGAGAGTTGGCATGTACGGTTTTTTTAAAGTGGAATTAAAGATTTAATACCCCGCAAACGGACTTCCAAAAATTCCGACGGCCAGCTCTGCCCAAACAAGAAAGAATACAAATAAAACCGCACCGCAAATCAGTATTCTTGATTTAAAACTTTTAAACCTTCTTAAGATAAGTTCGCACAACAGGCCGGTTGTCAGTAATAAAACCCCCATAATGAGAAAGTCAGTGGCATTCCAGTTTACTTCAGCGGTAAATTGCATAGCAATGAGCGGAGTCAATAAAAGGACAGCTACTGCAGCAAGGATAAGAATTAGTCTTTTGTTTTGCATTTGGATGGAATTGGTTCTACTTAAGGTGATTAAGCTTTTAGTATTAAAAGTAGTAAAAAAAAGAATGTCGTCTCTACAGAATTTGTGTTCCGTAAGCAAAATTATATTTTCAGGCATACAATACTTTATCATCCTGAAAGTTAAATTAGTTGAATAGAAGCTTAATTTAGTACCTTTGTTACAGCTCAATAGTTTTAAAGTTTAGCACAGTTTTTGCTTTTCAAGTTTTATGAATAAAATCCTTGTTACCGCCGCATTTTTCTTTCAGATCGCCGTTGTTTTTTCGCAACAATTACACCCGCTACATGTGCTTGACGACCTTGAAAACCAACAAAAATGGGTGGATAGTGTATACAATTCGCTTACATTGGAACAAAAGGTGGGGCAATTGTTTATGGTGGATTTGTTTTCATCTGACCCTAAGACCAATACAGACAGGGTAAGGCGTTTGGTTACAGACTATCATATTGGAGGGGTGATTTTTTCAAAGGGCGGCCCCGTCAGACAGGCCAAAATCACCAACGACTTTCAAAAAGCAGCAAAAGTGCCGCTTATGATTGCTATGGATGCCGAATGGGGACTGGCTATGCGGCTTGACTCTACTTTTGCTTTTCCGTGGAATATGACTCTTGGTGCCATAGAGGACCTGCAACTCATCTACAAAGTGGGTAAACACATTGGTGAGCACAACAAACGTATGGGTGTACATATCAACTTTGCTCCGGTAATTGATATCAATACTAATCCGAGCAACCCTATAATTGGTAACCGTTCTTTTGGTGAAGACAAAGAAAATGTCACTTTGAAATCTGCCGCCTTTATGCAAGGAATGCAAAGTGTCGGCGTGTTGGCCAATGCCAAGCATTTCCCCGGTCATGGTGATAGCGATACAGATTCGCATAAAACACTACCAACCATTTCATTTTCGCAGCAGCGCATTGATAGTGTGGAGTTGTATCCTTACCGTCATTTGTTCAGTAGGGGTTTGGCCAGTGTAATGGTAGCCCATCTGAATGTACCTTCACTGGAGCCCCGCCAAAACTTTCCCTCATCACTTTCAAAGCCTATAGTAACAGACCTGCTCAAAAACCAAATGGGTTTTCAGGGACTTATCTTTACCGACGCACTCAATATGAAAGGCGTGAGTAATTATACTACACCCGGCGAAGTGGACTTGGCGGCCTTTAAAGCCGGAAACGATGTACTGCTAATTTCGGAAAATGTACCAAGGGCCATCAGCCTAATTGTGGACAGCTACAACAAAGGAGAAATCACCGAAGAGCGCCTGGAACATTCCGTCAAAAAAATACTGATGGGCAAATACAAGGTGGGCCTGCACAATTACAAACCAATAACTACTAAGTTTTTGTATGAGGAGCTCAACACTGCTCTTGATTACAAACTCTATGAAGAGTTGATGGAAAATGCTATTACGATAGTGAAAAACAGCAAAGAAATATTGCCCATAAAAGACATCAATGACAAAAGGTTTGCCTATGTCAATTTTGGCGATGACAACGGACAGCCTTTTTTAAAGCAACTGCAAAAGTATACACAGGTAGATTGGGTAAAAGGTGCATCATTGGATGACTTAATTACGAGACTTAAACCTTATGAAACAGTCATAATTGGTTTTCACAAACCCAATGACAATCCATGGCAAAGTTTTAAAATGACTCAGCGCGAACTTACCTGGATTTACGAAATTGCCCGCACAAACAAAGTCATATTAAGTATTTTTACTCGCCCATATGCATTGCTGGACATCAAAACTACTGCCAATTTTGAAGGTGTAATAGTTGGGTATCAAAACAGTCTTATAGCTCAGGAAATCACTGCCCAAATAATTTTTGGAGCAAGGGCATCCAAAGGGAAATTGCCGGTTTCTGCAGGCGAAGCTTTTCCTGTAAACACTAAAATTACCACCAATTTTCTGGGACGCTTAAGTTATGGCACCCCCGAAAGCGTGGGTATGAATTCTGAGCGCCTCAAGCAGGTAGACAGGTTGGCGCAGCGCGTGGTGAGTGAAGGCATGGCTCCCGGTGTGCAGGTTCTTGTGGCACGTCACGGAAAGGTGTTTTATCAAAAAAGTTACGGCCATCACAAACAGGATAAAAAAACAGTTGTAGAAGACCATCACATTTATGATGTAGCTTCCCTGACAAAAATAATAGCATCAGTACCGATTTTAATCAAGTTGGCTGATGAGGGTGTATTTACACTTGAAAGTACTTTGGGCGAATTAATTCCTGAATACAAAAACTCCAACAAAGCCAATATTTCACTCAAAGAAATGCTTTCCCACTACGCCGGATTAAAGTCGTGGATTCCGTTTTATCAAAGCACTATGGATAGGGTAGGTAAGCGGCCTTCATCAGAATATTACAGAACCTTGCCGGAGCCCGGTTTTACTATTCAGGTTACAGAAAGACTCTTTGCCCGTGATGATATGGAAGACAGCATCCAAAAAACAATACTTGAAAGCGATATAATCCGGCCTGTAAGATATTTATATAGCGATTTGCCGTATTATATTCTAAAAAGATTTATTGAAAACCACTATGGAAAACCTCTGGAAGTTCTTGTTCAGGATGAGTTT
Source organism: Planktosalinus sp. (assembly GCF_059864935.1). Taxonomy (NCBI): domain Bacteria; kingdom Pseudomonadati; phylum Bacteroidota; class Flavobacteriia; order Flavobacteriales; family Flavobacteriaceae; genus Planktosalinus; species Planktosalinus sp. The sequence continues at coordinate 10,635 of NZ_JCBCCK010000041.1, read as the reverse complement.
TACAAGTCACTTGGAGCCAATTTTACCGGGTATTTACCGACTAAACGCTTCCCGCTGGATATAATACCCCCCACAGAAGAAGATAAAGATTTCAGGATGCAAACTGTTCAGGGTTATGTACACGATCAAGGTGCTGCTATGATGGGTGGTGTAAATGGTCACGCCGGGATTTTCAGTAATGCCAACGACATTGCCAAAATTATGCAACTATTTGTGCAACGTGGTTTTTACGGTGGAAAACGCTATTTTTCACCGGAATCTATGGACAAATTCAACACTTGTTACTATTGCGACAGACAAGTGCGGAGAGGTGTTGGGTTTGACAAACCACAGCTTGGTAATTCAGGGCCTACTTGTGGTTGTGTGTCTATGACCAGTTTTGGGCATTCCGGATTTACGGGAACATATGCCTGGGCAGACCCAGATAGCGAAATAGTTTATGTATTTTTATCCAACAGAACCTATCCTGATGTAAACAACAGAAGGCTCATCAGCAGTAACGTTAGGACCGAGATACAACAAGCCATCTATGACGCCATAGATTATTAATAAAAATAATGCAAATGAAAATAGCTATAGTATGTTATCCCACATTTGGGGGAAGCGGCGTGGTGGCCACACAGTTAGGGACCGAGCTGGCACGACGCGGACACGAAATACATTTTATTACTTATAAACAGCCTGTAAAACTTGAACTCTTGGCCAATCACATTCATTTTCACGAAGTAAACGTGCCGGAATACCCTTTGTTTAAGTACCAACCCTATGAGCTGGCCTTATCCAGCAAACTAGTGGATGTGGTCAAACAGTTTGGCATAGAAATACTGCACGTGCATTATGCCATTCCACATGCCTATGCGGGTTATATGGCTAAAAAAATGCTGACCGAGGAAGGTATTTTCGTCCCTATGGTGACCACCCTTCATGGAACAGATATTACATTGGTGGGCAACCACCCGTTTTATAAACCTGCAGTGACTTTCAGTATCAACAAAAGCGATGTAGTAACTTCAGTTTCCGAAAGTTTAAAAGATGACACGCTTAGGTTATTTGACATCAAGGTGCCCATTGAAGTGGTGCCCAACTTTATCAATCTTGAAAAGTATGACAAGTCAAAGTTTACTGATTGCCAGCGTGAAATTATGGCTGAAAGCGATGAGCTTATCATCACTCATGTGAGTAACTTCAGAAAAGTAAAGCGTATTGAGGATGTGGTGAGGGTGTTTTATAATATCCAGAAAAGCCTGCCGGCCAAACTGATGATGGTTGGTGAGGGTCCCGAAAAGGAGCCTGCGGAAGAATTGTGCATTGAGCTGGGCATTGAGGATAAAGTCATCTTTTTTGGAAACAGTGATGAGGTTCATAAAATTCTTTGCTTTACTGACTTGTTTCTATTGCCTTCTGAAAAGGAGAGTTTTGGGCTGGCGGCACTGGAAGCTATGGCTTGTGGTGTTCCGGTAATTTCCACCAATACAGGAGGTCTGCCCGAAGTGAATATCGATGGGGTGAGTGGTTGCTTAAGCAATGTGGGTGATGTTGATGGAATGACCCAAAGCGCATTGAAAATACTTCAAAACAAAGAAACACATAACACTTTTAAAAAAGGGGCTATTGAAAGTGCCGCCAAATTTGACATTCATAAAATTGTACCACTTTATGAAAAGTTGTATATTGAGTCCTTGAATAACATTAAAACTACCTTCTGATGAAATTTATATCCATATTTGCAACCCTGTTTTTCTTTGCCAACTGTGACTCAACGCGACAGACGCAGTACAATAACCCCAATGCCTCATTTGATACCGTTTTAGAAAGTGATTATGGCGGAAAAGAAGAAAAAAACTATAGGATTATCAAAACCAAAGCTGATTTAAAAAATGAGTTGGCAACATTAAATCTTGAAGAAAGCACAATCAACCGGTTGAATACAGTTGATTTTGACAAACAACTGATACTTTCGCTGCATATGGGAGCCCGTAATACAGGTGGATATGGTATAGAAGTAAGTAATGTTGAAATCAATGGAGATACCACTTATGTAACTATTATTGAAAAGTCTCCAAAACCGGAAGAAATGGTTACTATGGCACTTACACAACCGTTTTGTATAGTTGTGATTGATACTAATGAAACCATTGTTTTTAATTGACAGCTATTGTTTATTCCTTAAATCTTGATTATTATTTAAATAAAAACCCGATGCGATAAACATCGGGTTTGTTTTTATTCAAAAATAAGGTTCTTAAAACTGGTATCTTAAACCTAAACCTACGTCAAATCCTAAATCGTCTCTGTAACGACCAAATCCAACTTCAGGTCTAAAATCCAATGATAGCAGCAGCGGGATATTGAAGTTGTATTCAATACCAATATCACCGGCTACAAAAACAAATCCGTCACTTCTTCTGTCCGGAAATTCATTTCTGTTCCAGCTCACACTTCCTGCACCACCACCAACACCAACATACCAGTTGAAACCACCCTCAATGTTCCATACCCATTGGTACAGACCGGTGAGTTTAAAAGCATCCACATGGCGGCTACTTCTCCAACCTAAACCAAATTCAAGACGGTTGTTATCACTTAAACCTCTTTGGTAGTTGATTTCGGTTCCAAATCCTTTGTTGTCACCAATTCTAACTCCAATGGCATTGTTTGCAATGTTCTGAGCTTCAGCGGTGATTAAAAATCCCACAGCAAATAAACCTGTAAAAAATACTTTTTTCATAATTTGAGTTGTTTTATTAATAGTTCACTGCTAAATTAACTTAATTCATTGCAAATCATTTCACGATTGGTGCCAATATTTAGTTAATAAGTTTTAAAATGTGTTAACGGTAATTTTCTGAATTATTGTACCTTTCGTATGTGAAAGCCACTAAAAACAAAGCATTCAGTGATTTAGCAATTTTGCTTGAAGGGGAGTTATCGCTTGACAATTCCACACGTGCCATGTATGCTACAGACGCATCAGTATACAGGATATTACCTAAAGCCGTTGCTTTTCCAAAAAGCGTACTTGATATTCAAAGACTACTTGAGTTTGCAAATCAAAATAAAATTGGTTTAATTCCTCGGGCTGCGGGCACTTCATTGGCCGGACAAAGCGTGGGAGAGGGCATTGTGGTGGATGTATCCAAGTATATGACCCAAGTTTATGAAATCGATCAGAAGAACAAAACTGCTACAATTGCTCCAGGAGTTATTCGTGATGATTTGAACAGGATACTTAAGTCCCATGGTTTGTTTTTTGGGCCAAATACTTCCACTTCCAATCGCTGTATGATTGGTGGTATGGTTGGAAACAACTCCAGTGGTACTACATCAATTAAATATGGAGTCACCCGTGACAAGGTCATTGAAATGGAGGTCGTTCTTACAAATGGCGAGGCGGTGACTTTTGGCGAAGTGAATGCTGAAACTTTTTTCGCTAAAGCGGAAGAAAACACTCCTGAAGGTAAAATTTACAAATTCATATTTGAATTACTGAAAGACGAAAGCGTCAGGAAAAATATCACTGAACAATTTCCAAAACCTGAAATCCACAGACGCAACACCGGATATGCCATCGACGAACTCATAAAAAACGAAGTGTTTGCCCCCGATGGAAACAAATTCAACCTTTGCAAACTTCTCTGCGGAAGTGAAGGTACTCTGGCATTTACCACAAAAATAAAACTACAACTCGATGATTTACCACCTCCTGCTACCGTTTTGGTTGCCGCGCATTTTGACTCGATTGAAAAATGTATGAAGGCTGTTGTTCCTGCAATGGGGCACGATTTGTATTCCTGTGAGATGATGGACAAGGTCGTTTTAGGTTGTACCGAAGAAAACCTGCTGTACAGGGATTACCGTTTTTTTATTGATGGTGACCCTGAGGCCATCTTACTTCTGGAGGTGAAAAGTGGCAGTATTGAAGATGCCGTTGAAAAGGCCAAAGTGTTGTGTGATGATTTGCATCAAACCGGTCTGGCTTATGCATTTCCAAACCTTCAGGGTAATGACATAGACAAAGCAATGGAGCTTCGCAAAGCCGGGTTGGGCTTGCTTGGCAATATGGTGGGCGACCGAAAAGCAGTGGCCTGTATTGAAGACACGGCTGTTGCCTTAGAAGACCTGGCTGATTATATATCTGAGTTTACCGAATTAATGCGTTATTACGACCAAAAAGCCGTGTATTATGCACACGCAGGGGCAGGTGAAATCCATTTACGACCCATTCTCAATCTAAAAAAAGAACAAGAGGTTAAACTCTTTAAGGAAATTACCACAGCAGTGGCTCACTTGGTCAAGAAATACAAAGGCTCGATGAGTGGCGAACACGGAGATGGGATTGTGCGTTCTTCATTTATCGAAATGATGGTGGGCAGTGAAAACTATACTATTTTAAAAGAAATCAAACAACTTTTTGATCCACAAGGCATTATGAATCCGGGTAAAATTATTGATGCTTACCCCATGACCGAAAACCTGCGCTATGTGCCGGAGCGAAATGAGCCGGAAATAAGCACCCTGATGGATTTTTCGGATTCAGAAGGAATTCTGAGAGCGGTTGAAAAATGCAATGGCAGTGGCGATTGTAGAAAGCCCGAAGCAGCAGGCGGAACAATGTGTCCCAGTTATCGCGTAACCAAAAATGAAAAAGATACCACCCGGGGCAGGGCCAATTTGCTGAGGGAATTTTTGACCAACAGTGAAAAGACCAACCGTTTTGACCACGATGAAATTAAAGAAGTCCTTGATTTGTGTGTGAGTTGCAAGGGTTGTAAAAGTGAGTGCCCATCCAGTGTTGACATGGCGGCTTTTAAAGCTGAGTTTGAATACCAATATCAAATGGAAAACGGAAGCTCTTTGCGCACAAAACTATTCGCGAGATTTGATAACTTTCAGAAAAAGGGAAGTCATGTGAAACCATTGACCAATTTTCTTTTAAGTAATTCACTTACTTCAAAGTTGATTAAAAAATCTATAGGTATTGCAATTAAAAGAAGTCTTCCAAATATATCAACTATTGATTTAAGAAAAGAACACCTAAAGCTTAAAAATCAATTTAATAACAATTTTAAGAAAGTTTATTTTTTTATAGATGAGTTTACCTATTATCACGATGCACACATTGGGGTAGAAGCTCTTGAATTGCTCTTTCGGCTGGGTTACAGTGTAGATTGGGTGAACCACCCAGTCAGTGGCAGGGCATTAATTTCAAAAGGTTTTCTTGATGAAGCCAAAGTGTGCGCTAATGAAAATATTGCTATTTTTAAAAATATAATTTCCACTGAGACCCCTTTAATTGGGCTGGAACCCTCAGCCATTCTCACATTCAGGGACGAATACTTACGCCTTGCCGATAATAAAGAAGCAGCCATAGAAGTTTCAAAAAACGTGTATACCATTGATGAATTTTTGGCTTCTGAAATTAAAAAGGGCAATATCACTAAAGAGCAGTTTACTTCAGAATTCAAAATCATAAAACTTCACCTGCATTGCCATCAAAAGGCTTTGTCATCAGTCATGCCTACGTTTGAAATTCTAAATCTACCCGAAAACTACAAAGTAACAGTAATTCCTTCCGGTTGTTGTGGAATGGCGGGTTCATTTGGTTATGAGGCAGAGCATTATGAAATCAGTATGCAAATGGGGGAGTTGACCTTGTTTCCGGCTGTTAGAAAATCAGCGAATGATGTTTTGATAGCCGCAACAGGAACAAGCTGCCGTCATCAGATTAAAGACGGGACTAACAGGATAGCATTGCATCCGGTGAGTATTCTACTTCAGGCACTTAAAAATTAAAATGATATCCTGTTTTCTTTTCAAGTAGAATCAGGTTTGCATAAAATTTCGCAACTAATTGGCTTTATATGGTGCTTCCGGCAACGTTTTCATTAGATTATCAACCTGCATTGAATATTACAGAATGATTAATTACAGCTTTATTTTTAAATCTGTGTTTTAAAATTTACATTTGTTGTAACACTACAGTTTTATGACAGGCAATTCTTTTGGAACACATTTTAAACTCACAACTTATGGCGAATCCCACGGGGAAGCCATTGGCGGGACAATTGAAGGTTGTCCTGCTGGTTTGAAACTCGATTTGGAAGCCATTCAAAAAGAAATGCAGCGCCGCAAGCCGGGCCAATCCAAGATTGTTACACAACGCAAAGAAGAGGATAAAGTGATTTTCCTTAGCGGAATATTTGAAGGAACCACCACAGGAACACCCATCGGGTTTCAGATAAAAAATACTAATCAAAAATCAAAAGACTATTCTCATAACAAAGATGTGTATCGACCTTCACACGCTGATTTTACTTACGACAAAAAATACGGACTGCGCGATTACCGCGGCGGCGGAAGATCCTCTGCCCGCGAAACAGCCAACTGGGTTGTTGCCGGAGCGATTGCCAAACAATTAGTCAAAGAAATTGAAATCAATGCCTTTGTTTCCTCTGTGGGGGATGTTTTTATTGACAAACCCTACCTGGAACTCGATTTTTCCAAAACCGAAACCAATGCTGTTCGTTGCCCGGATAGAGCTACTGCCAAAAAAATGGAAGCCTTTATCAAACAAATCAAAAAGGCCGGCGATACCGTGGGCGGTACGATTACGTGTGTGATTAAAAATGCACCCATTGGTTTGGGCGAACCCGTTTTTGACAAATTACACGCCCGATTGGGGCAGGCCATGCTAAGTATCAATGCTGTAAAAGGGTTTGAATACGGCAGCGGATTTTGCGGAGCACGAATGAAAGGAAGTGAACACAACGATATCTTTCAGCAAGATGGAAGCACCAAATCTAATTTAAGTGGCGGCATACAAGGTGGTATCAGCAACGGTATGGATATTTACTTTCGGGTAGCCTTTAAACCTGTGGCCACGATTATGCAAAACCAACCCACAATTGATAAAGAGGGCAATGCAGCCGAAATTCAGGGGAAAGGCCGTCACGATCCTTGTGTAGTCCCACGTGCAGTTCCAATAGTTGAGGCGATGGCTGCTTTAGTGCTGGCTGATTTTTATTTGATGGATAAACTTTCGAAATTATAATTTAAAATACATGAAAAAACTCGCTCTACACTGGAAAATAATCATCGGGATGGTATTGGGTATCCTTTGGGCATTGCTCTCAAGCACTATGGGCTGGAGTGCCTTTACCATCAACTGGATTGACCCGTTTGGAACGATTTTTATCAATTTGTTGAAACTGATTGCAGTTCCATTGGTTTTGTTTTCCATTATAAGTGGCGTGGCCAATATCGGTGACCCTAAAAGTCTGGGCCGAATGGGCGGAAAAACCCTGCTGATTTACCTACTCACAACAGTTATGGCAATCAGTTTGGGCTTGTTACTGGTCAACACCATCAAACCCGGAGAATTGATTGACGAACAAAGTCGTATTGATAACCGTATCAGTTATGAAATTTGGGCGTCCAATCAAGGATATGAGTTGAAAGATGGCATCAACTACCTTCAAGACCCGGCGTTTATGCAACGCGCGCAGGAAATTTCTGAATTAACTAAAAGTGAACTGCAGGAAGTTTCTCTTTCAGACAGGCTTGAAACGGCTAAAAAACGCAAGCAAACTTCGCCTTTACAACCATTGGTGGATATTGTCCCTGACAATTTTTTCTACTCACTTTCCAACAACAGTTTGATGCTGCAGATTATCTTTTTTGCCATCTTTTTTGGTATGTGCTTACTGTATATTCCAAATGATAAAGCAAAACCTGTCCTCAATGTTGTTGACAGTATACTGGAAGTTTTTTTGAAAATGGTCGATCTGGTGATGCAAGCAGCACCTCTCTTCGTCTTTGCATTGCTTGCTGGCGTTGTAAGTAAAATGGCGGGTGATGATATTGGAAAAGTCGTGGAGATTTTTAAAGGCTTAAGTTGGTACTCTTTAACGGTATTAATCGGGCTGCTACTGATGATATTTATTGTTTATCCCCTGATATTAAAGGTTTTTGTAAGGAAAATTCCCTATAAAGGATTCTTTAAAGGAATGAGCCCTGCGCAAACCCTGGCGTTTTCCACATCAAGCAGTGCTGCTACACTTCCGGTAACGATGGAATGTGTGGAGGAAAACCTGGGCGTGGACAAAAAAATAACCAGTTTTGTGCTTCCCATTGGGGCCACTGTAAATATGGACGGAACGAGTTTATATCAGGCCATAGCTGTGGTTTTTTTAGCACAAATGCATATGATAGATTTGACAATAACACAACAATTGATAGTTGTTGCAACAGCTACTTTAGCTTCTATCGGTTCTGCTGCGGTGCCCAGTGCCGGACTGGTAATGTTGATTATTGTATTGGAATCGGTGGGGCTGAATGCTGCCTGGATTGCCATTATTTTTCCGGTTGACAGGATATTGGATATGTTCCGAACTGTTGTAAATGTAACCGGTGATGCTACAGTTTGTTCAATAATTGCTGATGGAGAAGGGATGTTAGACTACAAGCCTGTTGAAGATCCCTCTGAAACATTTGAGGTGGAGAGTTAATTTTCACTGACTTGTGAATTGATTTATAAGAACTTGGCCTTTAACTCAGCGGTGGGAATCATACAGCTTTCTTTTTTACCAAACCATTTGTAACGGTTTCGGGCAATGATGTCATAGCCCCAGTTTCTTATAAAAACCGGCAAAATCATAAAACCATAGAACAGGGGATAACCCCCTTTTAAATGGCGGGCAATTTTTAAGGCAGCGGTCGATTTAACATAGTATTTATCACTGTCAAGTAAAAGAATAGAATCCACTTTTGAAATGTCAATTTGGTGTTTTTCAATGAGTTTTTGACCTTCTTCCGATTGAATGGCAGCAAAGCGAAACACATCTTTTTTATCCCTTTTGATGATAAACACCACAGTGCCGTTGCAGAGATTGCACACCCCGTCAAATAAAATGATTTTTTTGTTTTCGGTTGACATGCTGCAAAGTTATCAATTTAATGAGAGAATGCTGCTGTTGTATGTTTTAAAACATTAAGGCATTAAGAAGTATTAAGAAACATTAAGAAAATCACACCCAACTAACCTTAATTTCTTAAAGGTTCAAAACTGCTATTCATTCTTCTTTCTTTCCACAAACTCAAGTTCGCTGACGGAGACATTTGTGGTAAACATCCCGTAATTTACTGTGGCCTTTTGTTTTTCGATTTTGTCGATAATACCGACTGCGCGGCCGTCAGGCATTCTTACTTTGTCGCCCACTTTGAGTTCAACTTTGGGTTTGTTTTCTTCCTTTTGTTTTGAAATGGCTTTTTCTTTTTTCTTTTTCTCGCGAATGACCACTACTTTTTCAATCACTTCTTTTTCAACTTCTTTCTCTTTGATTTTTTGCTCCTTTTTTTCTTTCGGGAGTACTTTTTTGCGTTTGGAATTTTCAACCGTTACCAGTTTCATAAACTCGTCAAGGAGTTGTTTCTTCTTTTTGTTATTGAAGAAGTTTTCTGCCAATGCATCAATCTTTTTACCCAGATAAATCAGCTTCTGATTGTTGTCATACAATTCCTGAAAGCTTTCCAGCTTTTGCTGGATTTTGGTATTGATTTCTTCCAATTGTCTGGTTTCTGATTTGGCTTTGACCTCTTCAGTTTTTAGTGTTTCTGTGGTTTTTCTGATTTTGGCGCGTTCCTTTTGTAAATCAGCTATGGTTTTGTCAAAACGCACTTTACTGCGTTCAATTTTCTTTTTGGCCTTATTGATCAGGCTGTAGGGAATCCCGTTTTTTTGGGCGACTTCAAAAGTAAACGAACTTCCGGCTTCACCAATGTGCAGTTGATACACCGGCTCCAGCGTTTGCTGATTGAATTGCATATTGGCATTTACGGCAAAGGGCAGTTCATTGGCAAGCATTTTTAAATTGGAATAGTGAGTTGTAATGATGCCAAAAGCTTCACGTTCATAAAATACTTCCAGAAATGTTTCAGCCAAAGCACCACCGAGTTCGGGATCGCTCCCGGTTCCAAATTCGTCAATGAGAAACAGTGTTTTTTCATTGCACTTTTTTAAAAAACGATTCATCATTTTGAGTCTGTAGCTGTAGGTGCTTAGATGGTTTTCAATGGACTGGTTGTCGCCAATGTCGGTAAGGATTCGGTCAAAAAAACAAATCTCACTTTTCGGGTCAACCGGAATTAAGAAACCGCTTTGAAACATCACTTGAAGTAAACCTACCGTTTTTAGAGTAATGCTTTTTCCTCCCGCGTTAGGCCCTGAAATGACTATGATTCGATTTTCATTAAAGAGTTCCACAGACTGCGGATAGGTTTTTTTGTTCAACTTTTGGTTACCAACCAAAAGTATAGGGTGGTAAGCATCTTTTAAATACAAACGCTTTTCAGTTGAAACGATGGGCAGGCAGGCATTGATTTTTTTGGCATATTTTGCTCTGGCTGCTATGGTATCAATATCAATTAATAACTTCTGATAAGCAGCAATGTGTTCTTTGCTTGGCCTGATTTGGTTGGTGAGTTGCTTCAGGATTTTTTTGATTTCCTCTTTTTCGTCAAACAGCAGGTTGGTGAGTTCTCTGGAAAGCTCCATTGTAGCCGCAGGTTCAATAAAAATAATGCTTCCGGTTTTAGAAGTACCTAAGGCAGCACCTTTAACTTTTTTGCGGTGCATTG
>NZ_JCBCCK010000190.1:0-13345 GCF_059864935.1 Planktosalinus sp. | reverse complement strand
GCTTCCCAGCGTGCTTTTAATTCTTCGTCTCTTGCCATTAATTATTAATTCTGATTTGAAGCTGCAAAGATACAAACCCGAAACGAAGTTTTAGTATATTAGCCTGACATAACCCGATAAACATGAATGTTCTCGATATTGTTTTAGGTGTATTCCTTCTTGTGGGCCTTTTTCAGGGGTTTAGAAAAGGGTTTTTTGTTGAATTGGCCTCACTTGTTGGGTTGATATTGGGCGTAATCGGTGCCATTTATTTTTCCCATTTTGTTTCCGGATTTTTGATAAAATTCATTAGCTGGGAAGAACAAACTGTCAACCTTGTTGCTTTTGCGATTACTTTTATCGGAATTGTGATTTTGGTCTCAATGTTGGCTAGAGTACTTACTCAAATGGCCGATATTGCTGCACTGGGGTTAATCAATAAGTTTTTTGGTGCAGTTTTTGGGTTGCTTTCATCAGCGTTTTTCCTGAGTGTTTTGTTATTGTTTTTTAATTCGTTTGAACAGGATTTTTCAATTTTAGACGAAGAAAAAAAGGAAGCTTCCATATTGTACAAGCCGGTTTCTTCGCTTGCGCCTATGGTGCTTCCCAAATTGATTAAAGAAATTAATGAATATATCGAACCTGCTGACTAAAAATCAAGCTGATAGACTTCGTCAAGTTTCGAGTTATTATGAACTCTTGACACAACTTCCTGTACAACTCCTTTTTTGATTGAATACACCCAGCCATGAAGCATCAAATCCTGATTGTTTTTCCAGGCGTTTTGAACTATGGAAGTTTTGGCAAGATCAAAAACCTGCTCACTCACGTTTAGCTCAACAAAACGGTCAAAACGCTTTCCTTCATCATCAATGGCGTCAAGTTCATCTTGATGCAAACGGTAAGTGTTTTTTATGTGCCTGATCCAGTTGTCTATAATTCCGTAAGATTTATTTCCCATCGCCGCCTGAACACCTCCACATCCGTAATGGCCGCAAACAATGATGTGTTTAACCTTTAATACATTTACCGCATAATCGACAACGCTTAGCATATTCATATCGGTATGAACAACCAAGTTGGCAATGTTCCTGTGGACAAACACCTCACCGGGCTGTGCGCCGATGATTTCGTTTGCCGGCACACGGCTATCTGCACATCCAATCCAAAGTAGTGGTGGTTGCTGACCTTTAGCTAATTTCTCAAAATAATCGGGGTCTGCTGAAAGTTTGCTTTCTACCCATTTTTTGTTGTTGTCAAGTAATGATTTATAAAATGCATCCATGGTTTTTGTGTATTAAAAGTCTAAATTTTGGACTTGTTTTCGCAAGCTAAATTAGTTTCAAATATATTTAAAAACTTTGGAGGAAAAGAATCTTTAGAAGTTGAAACGAAAATTATGAGGTTTACAGCTCTTTCAGGTGCTCTTTAAGCATCCAGCCTTCTTTGCCGTCTGCAAGTTTGATGCGCTTCCAGTCATCTACTTCGCTGATTATTTTTACTTTGGTCCCTTCATGAAGGGTAAAGGAAACCTCGCTTCTCATAACCGGCTCACTTCTTACCTGAGTGGAAGCCGCAAAAACAATTCCTGCTCTTTGATCAACTACAAGATCATAATTTTTAAAAGCAAAGAAAACGCTGAGTAAGCCTATAAATAATGCTACCATAGACCCTGAAAAAAAGATTCTTTTACGTGATGAGGCTCCGGCAAAATAGTAGAAAATAAATAATACACTAAATAACACAATAAAAATTACTGCTGCAATTGCCCAACGGTCATAAGAGTACATTTGGGAGATGTTTGCAATCCAGGTGTTAAATAAATTTTTTGGAAGTGGCTCTATGATGTCCACGGTACTGTTTTGTGCAATGGCCAAATTGTTCCTGATTTCTGCGTCACCCGGGGCGAGTTGTAAGGCCTTTTCGTAAAAATAAATGCTTTCTGCAAGATTATCAATTTTAAAATAGGCATTTCCTAAATTAAAATACAAGGCAGCAGAATGATCGCCTGATTCAAGTATTCTCTCCCAGGAAGTAATTGCTGATTCATAATTTCCGTCTCTGTACTGATTGTTTCCTTGCTCAAACAGGGCTTCATTTTGGCCAAAGGACAACATTCCCCAAAACAATAAAAGGAACAAAAACCTGCTCTTCATAATTATGAAATTTGCTTATCAATTTTAGACAATACTTCTACGGCTTTTTCATAATCCAATTGTATGGCACCTTCTGTAGTTGGGGTATAGCGTGCATATTCACAACTCTTGAGTAAACCTATAAATTCTGTGCTCACTTCAGCTGACACTTTTCGGTCAAGCAAAATCCCTTCAATGCGTTCTTTTGAAAATTCTGAAGTTTCTATGGAAAGTTTTGCTTTCAGGTAATTGTGAAGTGCGCGCTCCAAAGCGTCATAAAACTGCTTTTGGTCGCCTTGATTTCGTTTGGCTTCAGAAAGGTATTTCTTGGCCAGTCTGTTTGCTTTTTTAAGGCGTTGTCCGGCAATATCACTCTCCATTTCTTTTTGCTTTCTTCCTATGAAGATAATAAGCGGTAACAACAATAAAGGCCCGGAAAACAAGGTCCAAAAAACGGGTGATCTGAAAAAAGCCGGTTGATCGACTGCAACAAGATTAGGCTCGAGTTTTATGTATTTAAATTGTTCATTTTGTTGTACCACGGGTTGCCTAAAGGCTCCCTGTGGCGATGCGGGCATAGTGCCTGAAACCGAACCACCTTCCACCTGGATAAAAATTTCATTGGAAGTGATTGTTTTGTAACTCTGGGTTTCCGGGTCAAAATAGCTGAACGAAATAGGCTCAATGGTATATTCACCCTGAAACTGTGGAATAATGGTATAGCTTTCTGAAATAGAACCTCGCATTCCGCTTTGAGTGGTGCTCACTCGGTCTTTAAACTCGGGTTGATATACTTCAAAAGCTGATGGTGTAACAAGACTTGGCGGTCTAAAAAGCTTCAGGTTGCCGGTGCCACTGACATCAACAGTAAGCTCAAGGGATTCACGGGCAGCCAAACTAGTTTTGTTTGAGTTTACTTTAAAATCAAACTTTCCTACAGCGCCTGAAAAATTTGCAGGTTGCCCGTCTAGCGGTAATGATTTTACATCAATAGTTCGGGTTCCGGAAGATAGAGTCCTGTTAACCCGTGTCATAAAAGGCCTGCCAAAAATATCCCTTCTGTTGGTTCTCACCTCCATCTGAACATCGAGTGAAAGGGGTTCAATTTCGAGTTTTCCTGATTTTTGAGGATACAGCACCGTGCTTCTAAGTATAGCATAGCGGTAAGGCCTTCCCCGATAAGTTCCTTCCTGAACATTGAGTTGAGGGCTGTCAATATTCTGGCTCCAGAAATCGGTGTATTTTGGGTTGTCAATCACCCGCCATCCGCTCACAGAAGTTTCGGGAGATACATAGAGTTTATAGGTAACTGTTATGGCTTCGTTGAGGTATGGGTTTGCTTTTGATATCTCGGCAACAAGATGAATATCTCCTTCTGAAACGATTTCGTTATTATCACCATCACTGGGCTGGTCAACGGCTGCCACTACTTCAATGTCAATGGGCACGGTTTTGTATATTTCGCCATCAATTTCAATGGAAGCCTGCCCTATAGTGAAAGTTCCTCTTGCAGTGGGTGACAAGAAGTAGGTAAAAGTTTTTGAGTATGTGCGCTGCCCGTTAATCCACAAATTACTTACTGACTGATTTGGTCCGGCTACTACTCTAAAACCCGCAAAATTAGGCGGCTGGAAATTGTCACCATCTTTATTCATTTCAAAATCTACACGCAAACGCTCGTTGATGCCGAGTTTTTCTTTACTCACCTTAGCAACAAACTTTACCTGTGCAAACACAGGGCTTGCAAAGAGAAACAGCACAGCGATAAGTATAAGTTTTGCCTTCATCCTGATTAGATTACAGTTGCGAAATTAAACTTTGTTTTTACTCCATGGTATTAATCTTTACTTAAAAAAAGTAAAAATATTTCTAAACATCTTACTACCAGTCCTTTTCAGGCTTGGTTTTAACGCCTTTTTGCCTTTCGGAGTTGATTTTTTCCTGGACTTTTCGCTCTTCATGATTCATGGCTTCCAGCAAACTCTGGATTTGCTGTGGTGAAAGCCTTCCTTCTCTGGGCTCGGGCTGTCCCTGGTTATCACCCTCCTGTTCATCGGCTTCAGTTTGCTCAGGAGATTGTTGTTCTTGGTCACCCTCATCGCCTTTGTCTTCACTATCGCTATCCTGACTGCCCTGATCTTGCTCTTCCTGGCTTTCACCTTCCTGCTCATCCTGGCTTTCTTGTTCCTGCTCGTCTTCACTTTCACCACCTTCATCACCGTGCTCTTCAAGCATTTTTTTGGCCAATGCTAAATTATACCGGGTTTCTTCATCACGTGGGTTATTGCGCAAGGCATTTTTATAGGCTTCGACAGCAGCACGGTATTGCTTTTCATTCATAAATACATTGCCCAGATTGTGATAAACCTTGTGCTTTTCTTGTTTGGTTTGGGCTACTTCGGCAGCTTGAATGTAGCGTTTGCCGGCTTCGGCATTTTTGCCCAGACCATAATAGGCGTTCCCTAGATTGTATTTGGCTTCGGTGTTTTTGGGGTCAGTGGAAATCACCCTTCTCAATTTCGCTTCAGCGGAAGCGAAATCGCCATCATCAAGGCTTTTTTGTGCCTGTGACAACAACTGCTGATTTTCTTTTGCACGCGCCAGTTCCTCTTTTGATTGTGAAAAACCAAAAGTTGAAAACAACATCGTTATGACAAGAAACAGTAGTCTCATTGTTTTTTTTCGTTAAACAAATTCAGTTTATTGAGCCAAAGCGTTTTTCGCTCCAGCAGGAAAATATCTAAAAACAAAAGCAACAATGCCACTCCCAAAAACCATTGGTATTGGTTTTTAAATTCTGCAAATTGCATGGTTTCAAATTCTTCCTTGTCAAGGGTGTCCAAAAATTTGGTAACCTCATCCACTACCTGAGCCGTAATGTCGCCATAGAGAAAGATTCCTCCTGTAATGCTTGAAATTTCCCTTAAAATATCTTCTTCCATTCTGGTAATGACACGCTCTCCGTTTCGGTCGCGCATGTATTCCAGCAACACTCCGTTGCGTTTGATGGGTATGGGTCCACCGGTGGGTGAGCCCACAGCTATGGTGATAATTTTGATGCCTTCAGCGGCTGCTTCTCCGGCAAAGGCTGCCACATTGCCTTGATGGTCTTCACCGTCTGAAATGATGATGAGCACCCTGCTTGTTTCGCTGCCATTGGTGAAATAGGTTTTTGAAAGTTCAATGGCTTCAGCGATGGCAGTGCCTTGTGAGGAAACCATGTCAGTATTCATCGAAGTTAAAAACATTCTGGCAGCATTGTAATCTGTTGTGATGGGAAGTTGCGGAAAAGCACTTCCGGCATAACCGATGATGCCCACCCTGTCACCACCCAGCCTGTTGAGCAACTGGTTGACAATTTGTTTGGATTTTTCAAGCCTGTTTGGCGCAATATCCTCGGCAAGCATACTTTTGGAAACATCAATGGCAAATACAACATCAACACCTTCGCGAGTGACTTCTTCCATTCTCGTCCCCATTCTGGGGTTGACCAAAGCGCCTACTAAAAAGGTCAATGCAAGACAGAAAATAATGATTTTTAAAACGGGCTTGAAGGTGGATCTTAATGGACTCAACCTCTCAAGGGCTTCTTTATCTGCAAAGCGCTTTTGTGCTCTTCTTTTCCAAAAATGAACGGCAAGAAACAAGAGCAACACCAGCGGTATTATCGCCAGATAGTATAAATAGTATGTTTCTTCAAGTTGGTACATTTTAAACAAAACTTCTAAACAAGGTGAAACGCAATAACAGTTCAAACAGCAACAATACTCCGCCCAGTAAAATCAATGGCCGGAATTTTTCTTCATAGGAAGTATATTGAAACTCTTCAATTTCGGTGCGCTCCAGTTTGTTGATTTCTTCATAAATTTCCTCAAGCTTAGTGGTGGTTCCGGCTCTGAAATATTTTCCGCCAGTTGATTTGGAAATTTCCTTTAACAGCTCCTCATCAATTTCAACAGGCATATTGGCATATCTGAATGTGCCGTTAGGGTTTATGGCAACAGGCGACATGGCCGTTCCGGTGGTGCCAATTCCAATTCCGTAGACTTTAATATCAAAAGCCAGGGCCAGCTCTGTGGCAATCCTCGGGTCAATAAATCCTGAATTGTTCACTCCATC
This sequence comes from Planktosalinus sp., assembly GCF_059864935.1. NCBI lineage: Bacteria > Pseudomonadati > Bacteroidota > Flavobacteriia > Flavobacteriales > Flavobacteriaceae > Planktosalinus > Planktosalinus sp. Next base: position 7,112 of record NZ_JCBCCK010000190.1, on the reverse strand, counting down.
TGTTAGCAGAATGATTACTTTGCTTTCAGAGGGACTATCCTTCAATCGGTTAACCGCTGTTGCTAATCCGTCACCAATGGCGGTTCCGTCTTCAATGGCGTTGCCGTAGGTAATGCTGTTTATGGCGTTCACCACCACATTTTTATCAATTGTTAATGGTACTTGTGTGTAACTTTCGCCGGCATAAATCACAATCCCAAAGCGGTCGTTGGGCCTGTCCATCACAAAGTTTGAAGCTACTTTTTTTAATGCTTCCAGCCTGTTGGGTCTTAAATCCCGGGCCAGCATACTTCCCGAAACGTCAATCGCCATCACGATGTCAATACCTTCAGTGGTTTTGATTCTCGATGTGGTATCCACATTTCTGGGGCGGGCCATAGCAACAATAAATAAAGACAAAGCCGCCAATCGTAAAACAAAAAGCAGGGGTCTTAATTTTGCCAGCCAATTTGAACTTTTTTTAAACCCTTTAATAGCGGAAAGTTTTACTGATGCCGTTGTTTCATTTCGTTTCCATAAATACCACGCCATGGCCACCGGCAGTGCCAAAAACAGCCAGAAAAACTCGGGATTTACAAATTCAAAATACACAGGTATCATCGTTGTTGTATTACTTCAATTTCTACTGAGTTTAACACTCTTTCTTTTATTTGTTGGGCATAAAAGTTCACTTTGTCGGTTACAATAAGGATTTCCTGCAAGCTTCCATCCTGAGCAAATATAATTAGTTCATAATCACTTTTGCTCTTCTTATACCTGTTCTTGCCTAAATGCACATTAAATTCACCGGAAGCTTTTACACCCACAATTCCTTTTTCAGTTGTAAATGGCTCATCCATTACAATCAGATTAGTTGCGCCTGATTCTTCAAGCAACAGGAGTTTTTCTTCTAAAATTTCTTCCAGATTTACCTGAGACATTTCAGCTATTTGAGATGCTCCAACATACACATAGATTTCTTTCTGAATGTCTCCAAAGGTGAAGATGTCATCCAAATCTTTTGAAATCACAAAGTCTTCTTCAGCAGATGTCCTTACTAAAACCTCAGGAGTTTCCATAACAACCGCGGGACTTCCATACTCACTTTTGATCCAGGTTCCTTCAAGCAGCGATTTGGTGTAATTGCCAAATACTTTGTCTTTTACCGTTTGAACTCCAAAAATGACCGAAAGGATTATACCTGTCAACACAATGACCGAAGCAATAGAAGCCAAAATAACTTTTAGTTTCTTTCTTTTCTTTTTCTTTAAAAGTTCCTCCTGATACAGGGCATCTTTAAGCTTTTCTTCCTCACTGGGCTCCGGGATAGATTCGTGGGTGACTTTGATGATTTCCTCAATCTCCGTTCTGTCTAACTGCGCCTGACCACTTTCCATCTGCATTTTCGCAAATTTGATTAAGTCTGCGCGTTTCAGGATTTCTCTTAGTTTATTGATGGTGGCCTTGTCAAATTCCAGTTGACCCGCGTCTTTTTTGAGTTCCAGTTTGGCGATGAGTTCATCTGTGGTGCTTTCAAGGGCGGCTTCATCGACTTCACGGTCGAGGTAGCGTTTTACAATTTCAGTGAGTGAGGAGTAATAATCCTTCACCCTCTTTTCTTTTAAAAACGCTGAACTGTCAAGGGTTTGCAATGCAACCAATGCTTCTTCAAACGGCGGAAGTTGTTTTCTGGCTTCTTCCCTTTTCTTCTTTTGGTGTAAAATCAAATAAACCATCCCGGCTATGATTGCCAAAAACAATAACACCCAAAGCAAGTATTTTAGCCAATTGGTTTTCACGGGCGGCACATCCATAAAGGGCTTGATGTCAAACATCGGTTGTATGAGGGTGTCAACGACAACATCAGCAACCTCAACAAGCAAAGTGTCTGTATAAAAAACACGTTCATTAATCAGAACCCGCTGTTGCGGAATGGTATATCTTCCCGAGTCAAATTGTGTGAGTCCGTATTTTTTTAATAGCCGGGTTTTATCGCTTTCAAAAGTGGTGTCTGTGGGATAGAATTCGATAACTTCTAATGGCAGGAATGATTGCTCTTCTGGAAACTGCACAGTTTCAGTGGAATCAATCCTAACCTCAATACTGTAGATAAATTCTTCCCCTATTCTGAGCGAAGTTGTGTCAAGTGTGGCTTTAACTTGTGAAAACGCCTGGAAAGAAAAAAACAATAAAAACAAAACAGTCAACACCGAAAATCTTCGGCCAAGGGAATTGTTTTTTATTAAATATATCGTTTTCACTTTATTCATTTATGCCCTTTGTTTAAAATAGGTCATCAGTTTTTTCACATAACTTTCATCCACCCTGCAGTTCATTGTTCCTGCTCCGCTTTTACGGAAGCTTTCTTGAAAAAAACTTACTTTTTCAATATAATATTTCGAATAGTTGGCCCTTACTTTTTTTGAGGTGGTGTTCACCACAACAGTTTCACCGCTCTCCTCGTCTTTTGCAAGGATTACACCAAGGTTGGGGATTTGTTCTTCCCTTTCGTCATAAATGCGAATTCCGGTAAGGTCGTGTTTTTTGGCGGCTATTTTCAGGGCACTTTCATAATTTTCGTCAGTGATAAAATCTGAAATCACAAAAGCGATGGCTTTTTTCTTCTGCACGTTTGCCAAAAACTGCAAGGCCTGATCGATGTTGGTTTTTTTGCTCTTTGGTTGGAACTCAATCAATTCCCTGATAATACGCAACACGTGGGACTTCCCTTTTTTTGGCGGAATGTAAAGTTCAATCTGGTCTGTAAAAAGTGCCAGGCCAATTTTGTCATTGTTTTGTAATGCCGAAAAAGCGAGCGTAGCGGCTATTTCAGTAATGATTTCATTTTTAAACTGTTTGGTAGAACCAAAAATTTCTGACCCACTGATATCCACAAGCAACATCAAGGTGAGCTCTCTTTCTTCTTCAAAAACTTTTACGAAGGGCTCATTGTAGCGGGCGGTAACGTTCCAGTCGATGTTTCTAACATCATCTCCAAAATAATACTGTCTCACTTCACTAAACGTCATTCCCTTTCCTTTAAAAGCACTGTGATACTCCCCGCCAAAAAGGTTATCGCTCAACCTTCGGGTTTTGATTTCAATTTTGCGTACTTTTTTGAGAAGCTCTTTAGTATCCATAATGGGTTTTAAGTTTAGGCTCTAAATTGCAAAATATTTTTAATTCGCAAATTTCTAACCACTATTAACCAATAACTATTAACTAATTATGGTACTTCTATTTGATTGACAATCTTGTTTATCAAATCTTCGGAAGTGATGTTTTCGGCTTCGGCTTCATAGGTAACCCCAATTCTGTGGCGCAACACGTCGTGGACAACGGCTCTAACATCTTCAGGAATTACATAGCCCCTGCGCTTGATAAAGGCATAACATTTTGAAGCAATGGCAAGGTTGATGCTTCCACGGGGTGAAGCGCCATATTGTATGAGTGGCTTGATTTCTGCCAAGTTGTATTTTTCCGGATTTCTTGTGGCGAATATGATGTCGAGGATATATTTTTCGATTTTCTCATCCATATACACTTCGCGGGCGGCACTTTGAGCGCGTAGAATTTGTTCCAAAGTCACCACTTGATTAACCTTAGCGAAACTTTCTTTCAGGTTTTGCCTAATGATGAGTTGCTCCTCGGCCATTTGCGGATAGCTGATTACCGTTTTTAGCATAAAGCGGTCCATTTGCGCTTCAGGCAGTATATAGGTTCCTTCCTGCTCAATGGGGTTCATCGTTGCCATAACCAGAAACGGTTGGTCAAGCGTATAGGTCTCTTCACCAATGGTTACCTGTTTTTCCTGCATAGCTTCGAGCAAAGCCGATTGCACTTTTGCAGGAGCACGGTTAATCTCCTCGGCAAGGATAAAGTTGGCGAAAATGGGGCCTTTTTTGATGCTGAAATCATTCAGTTTCATGTTGTAAATCAGCGTTCCAACAACATCTGCCGGAAGTAAATCTGGTGTAAATTGAATACGGCTGAAAGTTCCGTGAACGGCTTGAGAAAGGGTATTGATGGCAAGTGTTTTTGCGAGACCGGGAACACCTTCAAGTAAAATATGTCCTCGACCCAATAAACCTATAAGCAATCGTTCAACCATATACTTTTGGCCAACAATTACCTTATTCATCTCCATAGTGAGAATGTCTACAAAAGCACTTTCTATTTCTATCTTTTCGTTTAATGCCCCAATGTCAATTGTAGCGTTAGTTTCTTCCATAATCATTGATTTTTAGTAAAGTATTTTGCGAACGCAAATTGAAAAATTATAATCATTTATCTTGTTAACGATTGGTTAAAAATAAAACAGGCAGCACTTGTTGGTGCTGCCCGTTGTTTTATTGGTTTATTTCAACATAAATTTCTAGAGCAAAGTAATCGTTCCAAGTGCCGTCACGTTGCCGTTTGTAACTACCACATTGTCAACAACCTCTACCTGTAATCCTGATGTAACTTCGGGTTCGATGGTTACTGTGTAAGTTCCTTCCGGTACACCGTGCAGTACAAAATCACCCTCTGCATTGGTATAAGCAGAAATGGTATCAACACCATTTGTAGCCGTTACCAATACCTGAATTCCAAGTGGCAATACTGTGCCTGATATTGCTCCAGACTCAGCAGCTGTACTGGCTCTGATAACCGGTTTTAACAAGTAATTGCCATTACCTTGAACAACAATGGACTCTTCCACGTCAAAGTCAAGCATAAAGTCATACAATATACCTGGTTCTAGTGTTTGGTTAATATTAAGCTTTAATCCAGATTGTTGAGCACTTGGTGTTTGAAGTGGGTAGGTCTCTCCATCAACCACAATTGAGTTTTGAGAACCTAAAACAAGTCTCATCTGCGTAATATGCCCTGATGGAACTTCCTCATCGGCCAATAAAACACTTATACCACCTGTAAGTTCAAGCAAGTCGTAGATGCCGGCATTGATTTGACCAAGTGAAACTTCATTTTCACTGTTGCTGTACTTAATCACTACGTCTTGAACATCAACATAAACATGGTCATAGTCACCCGGGGCATCGGTTAAACTTACCATAATTCTTGACGTTTGCTCCTGACTGTTGTCATCATCGCTACAGGCTGTAAAAAACACGGTAGCCAATGCTAAAAAACTGATTTTCAATAACTTTTTCATAATTCTTCTGTTTTTATGGTTAATCTTTAATTTGTAAGATAACTTTTGTTATTGCCTGAAATTATATTATTAACAAACCTTAACGCACTGCTTAACTAAAAATTAACTGCAGGGGTTAACTAAAAAAGTACTAATTTTAAGTTTTTGAAACAATCAACTATGACACATAAAATCGCCCTGATAACAGGTGCCACATCGGGTATTGGGCTGGCAACTGCAAGACTTTTCGCCGAGAACGGGTATAGTTTAATTATTTGTGGAAGAAGAAATGAAAGGCTTGAGGAATTAAAACAAGAACTTAAATCCAAAACCCAAATTCATATTTTGAACTTTGATGTGCGGAATCAAAAAACTGTTCAAGAAAATATTTCAGGTATTCCAGATGAGTTTTCAAAAATAGATATTCTTATCAACAATGCAGGAAATGCTCACGGATTGGATAAATTTCAAGAAGGAAGCCTCGACGACTGGGACGCGATGATGGATACCAACGTGAAAGGTTTGCTTTATGTCACCAAAGCTGTTTTGCCGGGAATGCTTGAAAGAAACTCCGGGCACATTATCAACATTGGGTCAACGGCTGCCAAAGAAGTGTATCCCAAAGGCAATGTGTATTGTGCCAGTAAGGCAGCGGTAGATGCTATCAATCAAGGTTTGCGCATCGACTTAAACGGAACCGGGATAAAAGTGGGTGCCATTCACCCGGGATTGGTTAAAACTGAATTTAGTGAGGTGCGTTTTAAGGGGGATAAAGAACGGGCTGACAAGGTATATGAGGGTTATCAACCATTGTTGCCTGAAGAAATTGCCGAAATTATCTGCTTTATGGTCTCACGGCCAAAACACGTGAATATTGCTGATTTGGTTGTAATGAGTATTGATCAGGCGAGTAGTACTATTGTGAATAAGAATTAGGAAATTTAAAAATGAAATTCCTCCCGACAGCTATCGGGACGGGAATTTGTTAGCTATGATTAACAAACGCCTACTTATTAAAAACTTGCTGGCCCATAACGATGAGTGCAGCTTTTATGATAAAAAGTTGCGTTTTGATTTTAGCAACAGAGAGGGTAAGGCCAAGTTTTTAAAACACATTTGTGCGTTGAGCAATTCCAACCCAAAAAACAATTCATACATCGTTGTGGGTGTTGATGACAGTACAAATGAAATTGTGGGTGTTGACTTTTTTGACGACAGTAAGATTCAAAATCTAGCCAATGCCTATCTTGATCATGCGCCTTTGATTTCCTATGAAAATATTCCCTTTCCACATTTAAGTGAGGGAAAAGTAGTAGGACTGGTAACCATTCGCCCCAATAACAAAATCACCTCGCTGAAAAAAAATATATGGAAATACTGGGGTGGCAGTGTATTTTTTAGAGACGGAAGTATCTCTATGCCCAAAGTGTTTGATATTGAAATCAAAGATGTCAACTCGAGTATTGTTGCCGAAATAGAAACTCATGCCAAAAACAATATAGAACTTACACTGGAAGGGGTGATGGATTTTGTAGTAAACAGGCACAAAAACCTGAAGGCGCATTACAAAGTATTTAAGGAAATTTTTGTGGTGTGTTGGGCTGGAATTCCGAAAAGAGTAAAAAACAGCACCTTTTATTCCAGGGTGGATATCGAGTTAATCAACGAGCAGGTGCGTTTGTTCTATTCGGCTTTGGATGAAATCACTATCGATTATACTGATGATTATTTTAAAATAGTGGAATATGTCAAACTGGGCTTGCATTCAGGCGCTAAATATTATCCACTTGAAGAATTGACCATTATTTTTAACGAAAACGGTTCATACAGCATTGATAGCAACCTGATTTTTGAACCGCCACAATTTGATAAAAAAACCTTGTTTCACATTTACAATACCAACAATACCCTGATTGAAAAACTAAAAAAGAACATTCCCTTAACCCCGCGTGAAGCAAAGGATATCACCAATCTACCCGCAACCTATTTGTTGTGTTAC
>NZ_JCBCCK010000016.1:0-12927 GCF_059864935.1 Planktosalinus sp. | reverse complement strand
TACTTCGACCCTACTGATGTAGAACAGACGAATGGCTGGTTGTTTTTTACACGATTCATCACTCATTTTTGTGCCCCGGTATTTGTGTTACTCGCAGGAACCTCTGCCTTCTTTGTACAACAAAAGATAGGAAAAAAAGCCGTAAGCAAATGGCTCCTAAAAAGGGGTATTTGGCTAATCTTTTTAGAACTGGTTGTGATTAGCTTTGCCTGGCGGTTTCAGTTCAATTTTAATGCTATTGTCTTTCAGGTCATCTGGCTCTTAGGTGCTTCTATGTTGTTTTTGGCGTTATTTATCCATTTTCCAAAAAAGCTAATGATACCCCTGTGTCTGCTCGTGATTTTTGGTCACAATGCTTTGGATGGATTTACAGGTGGGCAACTGGGTGATTTCTGGAATCTGCTACACATCCAAGGTCCTATACAACTCACTGAAAACAGCAACATCTTCAATGCATATCCACTCATTCCCTGGATATTTGTTATGCCGCTGGGGTATTATTTAGGCAATTTGTACAAACCCGATTTTGATGCAGTCAAGCGACACCAAATTTTGATTCGCACAGGGATTTCAGCCATTGTCCTATTTTTTGTTTTGCGCATTGCAAACGTATATGGCGATTTGGTTCCCTGGACCTCTTATGATGATTTTTTAAAAACAGCACTCTCTTTTTTCAATGTTACCAAATACCCCCCTTCGCTGTTGTTTTTGTTGATCACGCTGGGGCCTTCCCTGATTGTGCTTTCACTGTCGGAAAAGTTTAAAGGAAAATTATTTGATGTTATGGTACTTTTTGGAAAAGTGCCTATGTTTTTTTACATCGTTCATATTTACTGGATACACCTGCTTGCTGTACTGGCAGTTTACCTGAGTGGCTTTGACCCCAAACTGATGATCATTGACGTCTGGATTGGATTTGTAACAGAATTGCAGGGCTACGGCTTTTCACTTGGAGTTGTTTACCTGATATGGTTGTTTGTGGTCGTAAGCTTATACCCGGTATGCAAATGGTATTGGAATTTTAAGAAGAACCATAGGCAGTATGGTTGGCTAAGTTATTTGTAAGCAAAAATTAAATATATTTATCATAACCAACTAATTAACCAACCAATGAAACTCAAACAAACCTTACTCCTCACGGTGATTTTAAGCCTTGTAAGCATCACCGTTTGGGAACTTTACTGGAGGTCGCAGGGCTATTACCCTGACATAGACGACGACAAGTACCTTTGGGCAAAAACACGTGCCAAAGTAGAAAAAGCAACAGAAAATGATGTGGTTCTCATCGGGTCTTCCCGTGTGCTTTTTAATATTCAAGTGCACGAATGGGAGGCCTTAACAGGAATCAAGCCCATTCAACTGGCCAATGCAGGTTCTACACCACTGCCCACTTTTCATGACATTGTTGAAAACACCCATTTTAAAGGAACTATAGTTGTTGGGGTTACGCCACCCCTGTTTTTTTCAACTACGTTTGAGCAAGCCCCACCCTGGACAAGGGCATCATCAAGATCTGAGTTTTACAAAAACCGAACGTATGCACAACGTCTCAATTTTGTGTTATCTATTCCTATACAAAATTCATTGGCATTCATTTCAAATGATGATGAAGCCTGGTATGACGATATCAATTTAAAAGCGTTATTAAAAACCATCAAATTACCCAACCGAACTGAAAAACCAAAAGAACCCCCTTTTAGAAGGTTTCAGGATATTGATATATATCGAAATGTGCGTATGAAAGAACGCATGGTCACCGACACAAGTTTTGCCAATTCTATCATGGCAGTTTGGAAATCGATGCTTACTTCTGAACCCAAACCACCACCACCCGACAAAGAAGGAACTATAGCATTTTTCTTAAAAAACCTGGAAAAATTTGAAGCCCGTGGCGGTAAAGTCATATTACTGCGTTCACCCTCTGATGGTTTTTTTGACGAATTGGAAAGCATCATAACACTTCGAACTGAGTTTTGGGACGAACTGGTTGAACAAGCGAATGTACCGGCCATTCATTATCAGGATTACGATAAACTCAAAAACTTCAAAACCATTGAATGGTCGCACTTATCTGCCACCGATGCCGATATCTTTACCAGAAATCTGGTTGAAATACTCTTGGAAGATAACCTCATCACTAACCTAAAAACCAACTAATCATGTTATTCAACTCACTAAGTTTCTTCGTGTTTTTGGTTATAGTGTTAGTGCTTTACTATACCAAAATCTTTAACTGGACAGGTAAAAAAAGAATGTTACTGCTGGCCAGTTATGTATTTTACGGATTTTGGAATCCGCCTTTGGTTATTTTACTCTGGATTTCAACGTTAGTTGACTGGACCGCCGGTAATAAATTGGCGGTTGAGCAAAACCTGCGCAAACGAAAATTGTGGTTGTTGCTCAGTTTAGCTGTCAACCTTGGGTTTTTGGCATTTTTTAAATACCGGGATTTCTTATTGGATAATTTTACGGCTGTTGCAGATACCTACGGCTATGGCTATCAAACCCAACCTTTAGACATTCTTTTACCGATGGGTATATCGTTTTATACATTTCAAACCATGTCTTATACCATAGACATGTATAATCAAAAAACAGAGCGTGCTAAAACTTTTTTAGACTTTGCATTGTATGTCACCTTCTTTCCCCAGTTGGTTGCCGGTCCGATTGTTAGGGCCAAAGAACTGATTTCCCAGTTTTATGAAGAAAAGAAAGCGACTGCCAAACAATTTATCTGGGGACTGTTTTTATTGACCCTGGGTCTTTTTCAAAAAGTGGTTTTGGCAGACACCCTACTTGCCGACACCTCTGATGCTGCTTTTGGAGCTAAAGAAGCTTTAAACTTTTGGGATGCTTGGGCTGGGACACTCGCATTTTCAGGGCAGATATTCTTTGACTTTGCCGGTTATTCCACTTGCGCCATTGGTATTGCTATGATGCTGGGCATTATTTTGCCCCATAACTTTTTGTACCCATATGGCGCTATCGGGTTTTCAGACTTTTGGAAACGCTGGCACATTTCGCTCTCTACTTGGTTGCGCGATTACCTTTACATCCCGCTGGGCGGAAATCGCTTTGGTGTAACCAGAATGTATGCTGCACTTATGATTACCATGCTGCTGGGAGGACTCTGGCATGGCGCCGCCTGGACTTTTGTGGTTTGGGGTGCTTTACACGGCATTTATTTAGTCATTGAAAAACTCTTAAAACACAAAGTGCCCGTAAAAATTACGTTTTGGAACGGAATCTTTTTTGCGTTTTTAACCTTCACCTGCATCAATTTTACCTGGGTATTCTTTCGTGCAAACGAATTTAGCACGGCGCAATCGATGATTGAATCCATGCTATTTTTAAATCCGGACGGAAAAATGATTTTAGAGTATTTTGATTTGCTAAAAGTATTTGTTATTACGGCACTATTGTTTCTAACTCATTGGTATATGCGACGACACACAGTAAAAATGGTAGCAGAAGATTTTCCGGTCTGGTTGTTTGCTACTGTTTGGGCAATTATGGTATTCCTACTTTTGATTGCACAAGGAAGTGGCGAGCAGTTTATATATTTTCAATTTTAAGATTGAAACATTAAAAAATCACTTAAAAAATAAATCACTAACTTTCAATAAAACAACATTTTCACCCTATGAAAAACAATCACAAAAACTGGACAAAAGAAGAATTGAAAATTTACATTCTACTTTTAAGTGCTAACGCAGACGGGGAACTATCAACTCCAGAATTGGAAGTTATAAAATCAAGAACCTCGCAAGAAACTTTTGAAAAAATTTATAACGAATTTAAAGGCGATAAGATGAAAAAAAGTTTAAAAAAAATCGATACTGCCATTGGTTACCACCATTATGGAGTCCTTGAACTTGTTGAACTTAGAAAAGAAATTTTCAATGTCTATATGGCTGACAACGAGTTTTGTAAAAAAGAAAAATACCTGGACAATATTCTGGACAACATTATTTATTGATTTTCATATTGATTGATTGATTGATTTCAAATAACTATAAACCAACCAAAAACTAAGTATGAAAATCAATAAACAGGAAAACCTGCTCCGCACCATTGATGTATTTGGGCTGTCATCAAACATTGTCAATGGAATTATCGGTTCGGGCATTTTTATATTACCGGCCATAGTAGCTTCCGGAATGGGTGCTTCAGGCGTTTTTGCCTATTTGATATGCGGTATTTTAATTGCACTAATGATGCTCTGTTTTTCAGAGGTTGGAAGTAAAGTAACCATCACAGGGGGGCTTTACGCCTATATAGAAACGGCTTTTGGTAAGTATGCCGGTTTCTTATCCGGAAACTTATACCTCGCCACCGTTTTAATGGCCGATGCCGCAGTTTCAAACGCACTGGTAAATATTCTGGCAGCTGCATTTCCGGTGTTTGAATCTGAATCTATTAGATTATTGTTCCTTTTTATTGTTTTTTTCGGCTTGGCTTTTATAAATATTATAGGAATTAAACAAGGCATTGGGCTAATCAAATTTTTAGTCGTTGCTAAAATCCTTCCATTAGTTTTACTCATTGTTTTAGCCTTGCCTAAAATATCAATAGCAAATATTTCTATAGAAGCTTTTCCCGGTTTCGAACAACTGGGAGCCACTTCCCTCATTTTGTTTTTTGCTTTTATAGGAGGAGAAGCCGGCCTGAATGTGAGTGGTGAAGTTAAAAACCCCAACAAAAACATTCCGAAATCAATTTTTATAGGAATTACAGTCGTTTTAGTAATTTACATACTCATACAACTGGTTACTCAGGGAGTACTTGGCGATGCATTGGCTGACCAAAAAGCACCGCTGGCAGAAACTGCCAGAAACGTTTTTGGCAGTACAGGATTTTTAATTTTAACAGCAGGAGCTGCCATTTCTATGTTTGGATTATTAAGTGGTGACATTATGAATATGTCCCGCGTGTTATACGCTTTGTCCCGGGATCGGGTGATACCGGTAAAAATCTTTGGAACTGTTCATTCCAAATTTAAAACCCCTCACTTTGCTATCCTAACCTATGCAGCAGTTGCTTTTATCGCTGCAGCTATAGGAAGTTTTGAAACACTCTCTGTTATCGCTGTTGGCGGAATATTGTTGCAATACCTTGGAGTTTCACTGGCGGTAATCAAACTGCGCTATACCCAAAAAGCCAAACACGGCGAATTTAAAATACCCGGTGGTTTTACTGTTCCAATCTTATCCTCGGGGATTATCATCTTCTTTCTGTCAAAAATGACTGCTGCTGAAGCTATAGGTACACTGGTAGTGACTGCGCTGTTAACGATTGTTTACCTCATCAATAAAAAAATAACAAAGCACAAACAAATGTGATGATAAACAAAACCATATTATGTCCCGTTAGGGACAAAATATTGGTAACAAGAATAAACAAAATTAAACCCTCGTGCCGTTAGGTAGGACATACTATATTATGTACCTAAAGGCACAAAAAACAATTCGAACACATAAAATGCTACCGAGATAAAGTCCCTAACGGGACAAATTAAAATAATATCAATGATAAAATTCTTCCGCAACCTGCCTCGCTGTCAGGCAGGAACCCGCAAAAAACTCATCGAGCACCCGCCTGCCGGCTTCGTCGCCTGAAGCTTTGAAGCGCAAGGCGGACGGGCAGGAAATAATGCTCGCAGCTATTTCCTTTATGCCGTTGGAAAAATACTGTGGGTCGTGATTAACAAAACCATATTATGTCCCGTTAGGGACAACCTATTGGTAGATAGAATACATATAACATCAAAACCTCGTACCTTTAGGTACGAAATATAAACACGCTATTATGGCAAACACCTATACACAAATACATATTCAAGCAGTTTTTGCGGTACAAGACAGACAAAGTCTTATCAAAAACGATTGGAAGGACGAATTGTATAAATACATCACGGGTATAATCCAAAATAACAATCATAAAGTATTGCAAATAAACGGAATGCCTGACCACATTCATATTCTGTTTGGAATGCGACCCACACAATCGCTTTCAGAATTGATGAAACAAGTAAAACAAGATTCATCAAAATGAATAAATAATAAAAAGTTTGTGATTGGTAAATTTTCGTGGCAGTCTGGTTTTGGTGCATTTTCATACTCCAGATCTGAAGTGCCTAATGTGATCAATTACATCAAAAATCAAGAAGAACATCATAAGAAAAAAACATTTCAAGAGGAATATTTACAATTATTAAAAGATTTTGAAATTGATTTTAATGAACACTATATATTTAAACTGATTGAATAAAAATATGCTGTACCTAAAGGCACATAAAAAACTTCAATTCCTATTTGCTACCAACATTGTGTCCCTAACGGGACAAATAAAAATAAAATCAGTGATAAAATTCTTCCGAAAACATCCGAAAAAACCTTATCAATAAAGGAAAAACTACCAGATATTTTAAATATACTATTGGCGAAATTGTGCTGGTGGTGATTGGGGTTTTGATTGCCTTGCAGGTGAATAACCTGAATGAAAGACGAGCTCAACAGTCACAGTAAGCCTTTCTACTGAAATTTTGATTGCTTCCTTTTTTTGAATAATAACGTCAAAGGAAATACCCTACTTTTGCCGCAGCTGAAATATTATGAAAAGAGCTTTAGTAAGATTTAGAAACAGTGCTTTTGGAAAGAATGTTATTCGCAATCAAAAGTACGCCCCCGTTCTTTTTTTTATGGGTGGTTTTATTTTTGACACTTTGACCTTAGGGCGCATAGACCGCCTTTATGATACGATGGTGCTTTGCTCTCATATGACCTTGTTATCAGTAACGCTCTATTTATATAATTTAGTGGACGATGGCAAGTGGAAAAACACGCTTCTCGGGCGTTTTTCAGACTATTTTCCGCTGGCCATACAGTTCTTTTTTGGCGCACTTTCAAGTGCTTTTGTCATCTATTTTTTTAGAAGTGTGTCCATGTCAAAAACGATGTTTTTTTTCATACTGCTGGTTTTGCTCTTATTTGCAAACGAGTTTCTTAAAAGGAAAATATCCAATAAATACCTTCAGTTTAGTATTTATTTTTTTATAAGTTTTACTTTTTTCACCTTTATGATTCCCACGCTGATCAAGCAAATGAATACCTTTATTTTTATTATTTCCGGATTTGTAAGTTTAGGGTGTACGCTAACACTCATTACATTTATTTATAGATCAAGCCCAAGCACAAGAGCTGAGATCAATCTAAAAAAACTAATTAGTATAATCCTCTCTATCTATTTAACCATCAATATTTTTTACTATTTTAATTTGATTCCACCGGTGCCGCTGGCTATGGATACCGGGTTGGTAGCCCATGATATTCAGAGAAAAAATAACGAGTACATCGTTACTTACAAGAAGGATGAATGGTATAAATTTTGGCGCACACATCACATCAATTTTCATCGTCAAGCAGATCAAAGTGTGTATGTGTTCACTTCTGTTTTTGCACCTTCAGATTTAAAAAAGTCCATTTATCATCGTTGGAAATGGTACAATCCCGAGAGCAGGAGTTGGGAAGTAACAGATAAAATTGGTTTTGAAGTGACCGGCGGACGTGGTCGTGGTTTCCGTGGATATACTTTTAAAAACAACCTAAAGGAAGGCGAATGGAAAGTTGATGTAATTACAGAAGAGGGACTGGGACTTGGTGTTGTGGATTTTGTGATTAAAAACACTTCTGAACCCTATAAAAAAAGAATGGTCACAAAATCATTTTAAAAATTGTTTTCTTCAGTCATGGGACTATAAACTATTTTGTGTTTTAGGTTTAAAATATCCGTAAAATCTTCTTCATGAACGAAAAACTAACACATATTTAAATTTGCCATTTGTGAAATTTATTAAGGGGAAATGTATTGATTTTACAATGTATCTGCTTTTTTTGCCGGGAGTGTGGGGGTGCAACTTTGTAGCCTTATATATTAATTAATCTTCCAGATTACCTAACCATCTTCTTACTCATAGATGCTTACTCTGATGCGATTTCTCTCCGCTTTTGGCGGATCGAAATGACAAAAAAAGAGAGGTTTGTCACTCCGACAGAGCGAGGCAGGAGCGACGAGGACCGTGTGCGCCGAATCTGCCAGAGGTGGAGAAGGAGTAGTCGCATCTGAGTATGCGCGCAATGCTGAGCTACGCGGCGTGAGCAACAGGGTGCGATTCCTCGCTGCGCGTCGGAATGACAAAAGCCATGGTGTCGGAATCATAAAGAGAAGAATTGTCAACCGAATCCACACGCTGTCGCAGGAGCTTTACCGCGTGTCGCCTAAGCTTTAGGTAAAACTACGAAGGAGAAGAGGTTGCACAACGTATAGGCACCCAAAGGCAGGGAAGGTTGGAAAAATCATTCAAAATTGTATGTGTCCGCGAAGAATACACAACTAGTGTGTATAATTTCTTACATTTATACTTCAAAAACCCGGTTTATGAAAACAATTTTACTATTCACTATTTGCTTAGTATTTGCCCTGCCTGCTAACGGCCAGGCCAATGATATTGATGAATTAACCCAACTCCTCCACACCTTTCTGGAGGGTGCCTCCAACAACGACCGGGGAACCCATGAAAACTTCTGGGCAGAAGACCTCATCTATACCAGTTCAAACGGTACCCGCTTTGGCAAAGCCGAAATCCTGGCGGGGTTTGAAAATGAACCCGAAGTGACTGACACACCAAAAACCATTTTTACCGCAGAAGAAATTCAAATCAATGTCTATAACGACATGGCTGTTGTTGCTTTTAAAATGAAGGGCACAACCGGCGAAGCTGTGCAGTATTACTATAATAGCGGCACGTTTTTAAATCGAAATGGAAAATGGCAGGTCATAAACTGGCAGGCGACAATAATCCCATAAAAAACCGCCTAGACATTTAGGCGGTTTAAAATTAAAACGTAAACAAGGTTAAGTTATAGTTTTTCAAAACGTAAGTTATCGACGCTACCATCACCACCACTAACATCTTTCAACTCGATAGTGGTATTGGTAAACCCTTCAACGTCCCAGTTGTCGTTAAATTCGTTAAAAGGCACTTGCGTACCGAAATCCAGTACTAAATCCAAACCACTACCACTAATGGTAACCACCCAGCTTCCGGTAAGGGTTTGACTGCCGTTGTCTGCTGTTACAGATCCATTTGACAAGAAATCAACTGTATATCCTGAATAAGTAGCTGTTTGATTGTTGCCATCATTCAGATAGCTTGCAACAAACCAAGAACCACTAAGCATTACATCGATAAGTGCTTGAACGTCTCCGGCTCCTGCACAATTTTCAGCCGGTATTCTGCCAAACTCAAGAATATCAATACTACCATCTCCCCCACTTACATCCAGCAAAGCAATCAAATTTGAGTTAAATTCAACTACATCCCAGTCGTCGTTTAAATCATCAAAGGGGTCGTTATTACCGGTAATCTGGAAATTAAGCACCAGGTCAAGGCCACTGCTGCTGTTTTGCACTTCCCAGGTACCGTTTACAGTATTTCCTGTACTGGTTGCTGTCACAGTTTGGTTAGCGTTAAAATTAAAAGTGTAATTTATAAAATGACAGGTTTCAATATTACCGTCATCATCCAGTAGATTTACAAACCAGTTTCCTGTTGTTAAGTTTTCAATAAATAAACTTGAGCCCCCTCCACCGCCGGTGTTGGGTGTTCTTCCAAATGTTAAAAAGTCAACACTTCCATCCCCACCGCTCACATGTTTTAAACGGATAATTTGTGACGTAGCCTCAAGGATGTCCCAATCCTCATCCAGTTCATCAAACGGGCTGTTTGAGCCAAAGAATAAAATAAGGTCCGGAGTAGAGCTGCTTGATAAATTCCAGGTTCCGTTTACTTGGGTTGTACCATTATTTGCTTGAGCCGTTTGGTCTGCATTAAAGTTGAATTGATAACCGTTAAACAAAAACGTTTCGTCCTGATCATCAAAGAAATAATTGACATACCAGATTCCGTCAGTTAAAATTTCCGAGAAATTTCCGGGCACTTGTCCCCCTGATGCGTCACAGGCTAAAATAATAGCCTCCAGCTCTTGCAGGTTGTTTATTTGTAGAACGCTTCCGGATTCAAGAGTAACTGTAATTGGAAATACAATGGAAAAACTTGTTCCGGATTGTAAATTGGTTATAAAGAGCAAGAGTTCTATATCACTGTTAATTGTTTGGGTTCCGGTTTGTTGACCTGCAGCATTAAAGAGCTGTATATTAATGGGATAATTTAAACTTAAGCAGGTTATTGCCGTAGGTTCTGATGGCGATTCAGACATTCGGGTCAATAAGTTGGCCATTAACGAAGTGTTGTTGATTGTTGCAGAATCGTCAGGTTGTGTACCATCATCGGTGCTACAAGACGCTAAGAACAAAATACCAACCATAAAATAGACGGGTAAAAGAAAAAGCTTTTTCATAAAATTAAAGTATTGGGTTATTTACAATTAGAACAGTCACGCCTAATTTGACCCTACTTTTTTTTAAAAAATAAAATCAAGTTTCCTTCTAAAGGATAAAAATATTTAGTATATTTAAACTTACTATTAAAAGTTTGAGTTTAATTTTTTTTAAGGATTCAATGGTGATTTTATTCTCACCCTTAATATTAAAAAAGCAATTTAATTAAATTAGTGATTGCTCAAGAAATCATCGCCCAAAATAAACTTCTTGTATAAAATCAAGGAATCAAGTTACATATTTGTTTAAAAATAAAAAATAGTGGGAACCACAAACCCCGATAGGAAAAAAACTGATAATTAGATTGCATACCATCCTGCTTTTCCCTTTAGTAAACAGGAAGTTAAACATCAAAATGAAATTGCAAGTTAATTAGCCACCTTATGAAATTATATATTAAATACATGGTAAGCCTTCGTTGTAAAAGGTTGGTAGAAGAGGAGCTAATTAAACTTGGGTTTAATTGTTTAAAAGTTGACCTTGGATCGGTGGAAATCAGGGAGGATTTATCCCCGGAAAAAAGAGCTCTTTTAAAAGAAACGTTATTGAAATCCGGCTTAGAACTTTTAGAAGATTCTAAGAGCATCTTAATTGAAAAAATAAAAAGTGTCATTTTAGAAATGATTCATCATAAAGATGAAATTCCCAGAGTTAATTATTCCACCTATATAAGTGAAAAATTGGGTCATGATTATACCTATCTTGCAAATACGTTCTCCGAAGTTAAAGGCATCACTATACAGCAATATATTATCTTCCACAAAATTGAAAAAGTAAAAGAGTTGCTTCTATACAATCAACTTACCCTCACTGAAATCTCCTATAGACTTCACTACAGCAGTGTTGCTCATTTATCCAACCAGTTCAAAAAAGTAACCGGCCTGTCCCCTTCCTATTATAAGGAATTGAAAAAGAAAAGAAACAAAAACTTAGAGAACCTTTGGTATACAATAATTTAACGTGAGTTCTATTTAAGTTTTTATCTGTGAAAATCCGCTTAATCCGTGTCATCCCTGCCTATGCCTGCCTTTAGGGATAACGCTGATTTTTTACCTGTTATTACTTCAAAATTTAGCTTTTGCCATGTACGCAAAAAACAATAAGAAATCAAACCAATTGTTTTGATTTCTTGTCTCGAACTCATGTTAATTTACCACAGTTTTGGAAGAATAAAGTTTATTATCATCTCACATTTCCCCTTCAAATTAATATACATTTACCCCGGCAAAGGAATACGCTTTAAAAAAGTATGCTGCACTTTAATTTCAATACTACTTAAAACATATCTTTAAGGGACACATTGTAACCCTTCTTTATTCAAACTTTCACGATTTGAACTGTACTTTGAAAATAATTCAATTCAAAAAAACACCTAACCGTGACTCTTCTTTTTCCTTCTTCAATACCTAAATAAACTAAATTTTTATCTGTAAAAGTTCCTATCCAATTTTCAAACCACAAGAGGGATTTTTGTTGTTTTATTAAATGCCTGATTTTTAAAACCCCAACCATGAATAAAACCCAATGGACTTATTCTTAATAATATAGCATTCAAAACAAAAAATGAAATGTATGATTTATATAACTTTTCTTAAAATTTATATAAGGTAAATTTTTAGATTTTGTATCATCTTTATCAATACAAATTAATACAAATCAAAAACATACAAAATGGAACAGAAACAAAACGAACAACGCGACCGTGAGAATTCCGGTAAACAGTCAGAGCAACAAGGACAAGGACAACTACAAGGACAACGTCCTAGTGAAAGAGACAAAAAAGAAGAAACAAATCCAAACAATCCTTCTGCCAATAGGGATGACAGTGAAAGAAGAGACGAAAAAGGCAGCTCTTTTTCTCAATCAAAAAGTAGAGGCAGAGACTCTAAAGAAGAACAGTTTAAAGAAGAAAAAGAAAGGTAATTGTTGGTTAAGAATCCCTGTTGTGAACATGGTGTGAGGCTAATAAACAACAGGGCTTTTTATAATATTTTTAAAAACCGTAGAAATGAAGTACACAACACTCACTATTATTTGCCTATTCATCTTGTGTTATGGAAATTTTAACGCACAGAACTATATTGAAATAGCCGCCACAAATAAAGAAAAACCCACTAACGAATTACAGCCTCAAAACAACCCAATACCCTACTGGCAAAAAAACTGGACCCAAGAATCAGTAATAGCCATTAATAAAATAATTGAAGAATATGGGTATCCTGATGAAAATAGTCCAAACAGAATGCATTGGATCATACCCGGTGAAATCCCGAGGACTATTACTTATACCGAAAACTTTTTGTTCAATCTCCCATTTGAAACTGATTTTTGCAATAAAGGAAACATGGCTTTAATTACCAAGAATAAAAACTTTTAATAAAACACCCAATTTTACAAAAACCCTCAAAATCATGAAAAATAAAACCCCAATACAAATTTTAGACAACTTATTAGAGATAAACAACGACC
>NZ_JCBCCK010000160.1:0-1591 GCF_059864935.1 Planktosalinus sp. | reverse complement strand
GTTCCCAGTCACATTGGGTTTAAAATTCCTGAAATGTTTGATGCAGCACTGAAAGGAAAGCTAAAAGCGCTTTGGGTGATTGGCGAAGATATTGTGCAAACAGACCCTAACACTCACAAAGTCATTAAAGCCCTGCAAAATACAGATTTAGTGATCGTTCAGGAATTGTTTATGACAGAAACTGCAAAACATGCAGATGTCGTTCTACCCGGGGCATCTTTCCTAGAAAAAAGCGGCACTTTTACCAATGGTGAACGACGCGTTCAAGCAGTTAGACAGGTTGTTAAGCCAATTGGTAATGCCAAAGCAGACGGACAGATCATTGTGGATATTATGAACAGAATGGGCTATCCGCAACCGGATTACCACCCAAAAACTATGCTTGAAGAAATTTCTCAAATCGTACCTTTCTTTGCGGGAATAACCTGGGAAAATCTTGGCAAAAACGGAAAGCAATGGCCGGTTGCCAAAGATGGTACAGATACTCAGATTTTACATCAGAAAGAATTTAAGATAGGTAAAGGCCAATTTATTTTCAAGAATTGGAAAGAGACAAGTGAGTTGGTTGATAATGCCAAAGACTATCCCTATATACTTACCACAAACCGTGAATTGGAGCATTACAATTGTGGTGCGATGACACGAAGAACAGGTAACGAACAGTTGCTTGGCGATGACTATTTAATGATTCACCCTGTTGATGCTGAAAAGCACTTTATTTCAGAAGGCGACTACGTTTGTCTGGAATCCCCGCGGGGAAAAGTGGATGTTAAAGCCCGAATCACTGACGAAGTAAAAGAGGGCGTTTTAAGCACCACGTTCCATTTTCCCGAAATTATGATTAATTACCTTACCGGTGATGTGCATGATTCTGAGGCAAAATGTCCCGAATATAAAGTGGTGGCAGTACGCATCAGAAAAAGTAAAGGAAAGTTTAAGCAACTTGCTTCTCAGGAATAAAAAACCATAATAATACAAAAGCCATCCGCCTCAAGAGGTGGATGGCTTTCCTGAAAATAATTCTTTACCGACTCATCTTGCGATGACAAGACAGGATTGTTACGTGTCCTGTGTCGTGAATTACCTCACTGGATTTGAAAACTTTGATTAAACCCGAAGGCAAATACAGGTTTTCAATCCCGACTTTTACACTCTCATACTAGTGCTGAATTTATAAAAACTCAGATTGTACTCAGGCAAATGCAAAAGCCTACAGAAAGTAAGTCAATTGTCAAAAAGTTCATTTCAATTTAGTGTTAACTGCTTCGATCTGTAACTTAAAAATACAATAACCTTTACCGGCAAACCTTTCGGTTTCAAGGCAGGGATATTACTTCTCCTGCACCGTGCATTATCATACCGGGTTCCTGTTTGTGAAAACTCATCTCAATCCGAAGATTGATTGCTGTAATCTAACGTTCACCCTGATTTTTACTATTCTAATACCGATTCCGTAATCCAAAGGATTCGGGTGGTACTTCAAACGAACAATAAAACTTGACAAAGAACTTAACTTTAAGACCAAAATTCGTTTTCAATTTAGTGTTAGCTGCCTTGAACTTTCATTTTGATATTTCAAATATAGCACCCG
>NZ_JCBCCK010000139.1:0-1422 GCF_059864935.1 Planktosalinus sp. | reverse complement strand
GTTTAAGACAAATACGTTCGCTTTCGCGAAAGCGGGATGAACACAGAATTTAGTGTCCAAAAATTTTAGGTCAAAATAGTACAACGCCTTTTCGTTGAGCTCTTTAAAAAGTTTGTTAACGTCAAATGGTTTTTCTGAAGTAAAATAGACCGCTTCAGCACCTCTGTTTACAGCATCTGCAGCTAATCTACCGGCAACGGCTTCGTCGTCAATATAGATGGATTGCCCAATGTTCCAGTGTTGTGGATGCCCTGAGATTTCAGTAAACGGTTCCTTGATTTCATCACGGTGGTAAAACGGTTTAACGTCTATGCCTTCCGGTGATTTCCAGATGAGGGTTTCATTGTAATCAGCTCCCTTGAGGTCAAACTGGATTTTTTGTTTCCATTGTTTGGAGGAAACCGGTGGGAAATCGTTATACAGGGAATCGTTCATTAGTTTTTGTTTTTGATTGTATCATCTTCTATGATAAAAATTTCTTCATTTTCTTTTTTCAGGAAATAAGTTTCACGGGCGAATTTTTCAAGTTCCTCACCGTCTTCCAGTTTTTCAAGAAATTCCTTGTCTCTGGTGATTTCATGCTGAAAATAATCCCTGCTGTTTTCCAAATCACGGATTTCTTTATTGAGTTCGCGGTGAATCAGCAACGAATTGGCATCAAAAACCACCATCCAAACCACAAAAAACGCAATAATCAGGAAGTATCTGTTACTGATAATCCTGAACCATTTTTTGTTTTTGAGTTTGGAAAATTTCACTTTATACGTTTAGTTTTTGGTTGATAATGGTTCTAACGATATCCACTGCCACCGTGTTGTATCTGTTTGTGGGAATAATGATGTCTGCATATTCCTTTGTGGGTTCAATAAATTGCTGATGCATGGGCTTGAGGGTGGTTTTGTATCTGTGTAACACCTCGTCAAGGTCTCTACCGCGCTCTGAAATGTCACGCTTTAAACGTCTGATTAATCGTTCATCACTGTCGGCGTGGACATAGATTTTAATGTCAAACATATCCCTGATTTCAGGGTGGGTGAGGATTAGGATGCCTTCAACTATCATCACATCTTTAGGTATGGTGGTGACAGTTTCTTTTGTGCGGTTGTGCTCGACAAACGAATATACAGGTTGCTCGATGGGTTTTCCGTTTTTTAAATCGTTTAAGTGAATGACAAGCAGTTCAAAATCAATGGCTTTGGGGTGGTCAAAGTTGATTTTTACACGTTCTTCAAACGGCAGGTCTGAGGTGTCCCTATAATAAGAGTCCTGTGAAATAACCCCTACCTGTGTGGCCGGTAATTCGTTGATAATCTGGTTGACCACGGTTGTTTTTCCGCTTCCGGTACCACCGGCAATTCCGATTACAAGCATAGATTGTGTGTTTTGACAAAGGTAATAAATTATGGGTTTGGGAATAATTAA
>NZ_JCBCCK010000515.1:0-9320 GCF_059864935.1 Planktosalinus sp. | reverse complement strand
CCGGCAGGTGGTGCCAAACCGCTTAAAAGATTGGGGGTTATAAATCCGTTTGATTGGTCGCTTACTTTGAAGCCCATCGCCATATAAATTACCAGACTTAACATTGCTACTGATAAAACACCTCTTGTAAGTGTAATTTTTTTAACCGGACTATCAAGCGGAAACCGAAGAATTCCAAGAAAGTACAACATCATTCCCAATGCACATATAATCCAAAGAATTAAAAACAATTCATAGGGAAGTATCTTCCAGCCCATAATCATATCTGCTATGGACAAGAATTTTAGTGCGAGTGCAATTTCAATAAAACCTAAAGTCACCTTGATATTGTTCATCCAACCACCGGATTTTGGCATGGAGTTGAGCCAACCCGGGAAGGCAGCAAACAAGGCAAATGGCAAAGCCAAAGCCAGTGAAAAACCAAACATTCCAATAAGAGGCCCTATTGGTATTCTGCCAAAAAGTGTTGGCCCTCCTCCTATTGCAGTTTCAACCAATAACGTGCCTATGATGGGGCCCGTGCAGGAAAATGAAACCAACGCAAGTGTAAACGCCATAAAAAAGATGCCTAACAACCCTCCTTGATTTGAAGCTTTATCTGTTTGACTTACCCAAGCTGTGGGTAGCGTAATTTCAAAATAGCCGAAAAAAGAAATGGCAAATACTATAAACAAAACAGCAAATGCTAAGTTAAACCAAGCATTAGTGGACAATAAATTCAGTGCATCTGCACCAAAAATTGCAGTGATGAACAAACCTAAAATTACATAGATAACAATAATGGAAACTCCATAAATAATGGCATTTTTTATACCTTTTGCCTTGCTGGTACTGCTTTTTGTGAAAAAGCTCACAGTTAGTGGCACCATAGGGAATACACAAGGTGTCAACAATGCCAGCAGGCCACCCAAGAACCCGGCAATAAACACCCACCAAAAATTACTGGAGTCTTCTTTGGGGATTTCGGTGCCGTCGCAATTGCTGTTAGCGAGGGTATAATCAAACTCATAATAAACCGGTGTGCCTTCACCTGTAACACGATCTGATGTGGATTTTAAACCTTCACCTTCAAAAATAAATTCCCCCGTTTCAGGATTAAACGTAAAATCCAGCCCTGTGGGAGGTAAACATTTTTCATCATCGCAAGCCAAAAACTCAATAAAGCCTGTAATGGGTTTGCTTTTGTCAAACACTTTCACTGAAATCTCAAAACGGCCATCGTCTCTGAGTTTGATGGTTTCCATTTCAAACAACTCATCAAAACCTTTAAAAATGTTTGAGCCTGTTTCAGAGATTTCTTTAAATATTTCGAACCCTTCATAGTCATTGAAAATGACTTCTGTGGGTAATGGGCCCAATAAATCAGGATCCATTTTGTGTGAATAGATGGACCAGCCTTCATCAATGACAGCATCAAAAACAAATGTGTACACATCATCTGAAACGCCAATCAACTTTCCGGTCCAGCTTACGGGATTTTCAAATTGTGAATCGCCAAATAACTGTGGCATTCCACCTAAATTTACCAACTGTTGTTGTGCTTGTGTTTCATCAAAAAAGAACCTGAATTCCATTAAATCGGGCGGCAAGCATTTTTCATCATCACACACCATATAATACACCTCGGCATCGATAAAAGGCAAGTCAGGATTCAGTAGTTTCACATCCTGATAAAATGGAACTACACCTTGAAATTTCTTAATCATCATTTCAAAGATGGGATCAAAAATGGGGTCGCCTTCCGGCTCGATGGTACTGCCAATCAAGCTGTACTGCCCTGAATCAAATCCTATAAATTGAAATTCTGTAGGTATTGGGCCTTCGTCACCCACATCCTGTTGGGCATAGAGATACCAACCGGCATCCAAGGTAGCAGTGAAGTGAAGCCTGTAAGTCTGTTCGTCCAGTTTTTCAGCAGTAGTTTGCCATTTAATGGGGTCAAAAATCTGGGAATAACCTGAAGCAAAAATGAGTAGCGTTACAACTGATAATATAAAATTCTTCACTTTAAATCTAAAAATTTAATCGATTTGTAAATTTGAGGATAAAATACAGTGATTAATTCCACTGAATATCAGGACTGTATTTTTAAAATTCTCTTTGTTTTGTTTGTTACCCTAAAGCGGTTATCGGCTCTTAAGCCCACAACCCAAACAATTTCGTTTTCGCTGCAGAGTAACCAGGTTTTTTGCTTGGCAAGCAAAGATAACTTTTCATCTTTAAAAAATTTACTAATTTTCTTTTTTCCGGCCATTCCAAAGGGATAAAACACATCGCCTTCTTTCCATTTCCGTAAAACCAAAGGAAACTTAAGTAAATCAAAGTCAACAAAAATAATGTTTTCTGAAGAATACCCACGCTGGGTCACACTTTCAAAAGCGAGGCGAATGGGAAAATCAATTTCAGTAGTAGTCTCAGTAATAGTGAATTCAACTTCTGTTGATTCATTACCGATGGCCTCCAGAAAAAGAAAATCCCGGTCTTTCAACAAAACGTGAGAAGATGAATACACTTTTTTTCCGGGTTGGGCTGAAAGTAAGTTGTACATATCATCAAACTCCGTAAACCCAAGTGGTGAAAACAATTCAAACAGCACAGTTTTATTGTTGGGTAGTGCTTTTATTTTTTTGACTGAAAATTTATATCCGTTCTCAGTTTCCTCAGCGAGATATGTCAATAATAATGCCAGATAATCTTCTACTAAATTTCGGCTTGCAAGCAGGTTTTTTTGAGTGGTTTCAAAATTTTGTAACAGGTTTGGTACTGTTTCTTTCCATTTTGGAATGACTTCATTTCTAAGTGCATTGCGTAAATATTTATTGGATGCATTGGAACTGTCTTCACGCCAGCTGAGGTTATTTTTTTCGGCGTAAGCCAAAACCGTTTCTTTTGAAAAAGCCAGTAAAGGTCGAATCAGTTTACCCTGATTTTCTGGAATGCCCGTTAATCCTCTTAACCCGGTGCCTCTTGATAAATTGATAAGAAATGTCTCCAGATTGTCATCCAGATGGTGAGCCGTGAGTATGTATTTGATGTTCAGCTGATTTGACAATTCTTCAAACCAAAGGTAGCGCAATTGCCTGGCAGCCATTTGAATACTCATCCCGTGTTCATCTGCAAATGTTTCGGTTTCAAAAGTTTCGGTGTAAACTGGAATTTCAAGTTTTTTGGCAAGTTGAATGACAAAATTTGAGTCGGTGTCACTTTCATTTCCCCGTAAGGAAAAATTACAATGAGCAAGTGTGATTTGATAAACCGATTTTACAAGCAAATGGGTGAGCACCACACTGTCCAAACCGCCACTGCAAGCCACCAACAATTGATTGCCTTTCAAAAAAGGAAACTGATTTTTTAGATGTGCCTGAAACTCCCTAAGCATGAGATTAGAATGTTAAATCATCCAAAGTTAAAAAATCCCATTGGTTTTTATCTTTGTTGAGTGGTTTACCTAAAACTTCCTGAAATTGTGATGCATCAATACCGTAGCCTTTGGGCTTTTTAGCCTCAAGATCCTCAAAGGTGATGATTTGCCCGGAAATCATTGGTTTATTGAGTGCCAGCGATTTCTCGAAGATATTTTTCAATTCTCTGTATTCAGTGATGTCGTTTTTATTTACAGGATTAAGCATTGCTGTTGCGATATTATCAATACTTTCAACCAGTTTTTTTGCTTCTGAAATGGTGAGTGAAGAAGACGCATCCGGTCCGGTTTCATTTTCGTCCAGTTTGACGTGAAATTCCAGAATTTCGGCACCCAACATAAATGCAGACAGACACGTTTCAACTTTTGCTGAATGGTCAGAATAACCTACCCTGACCTTATACCGCTCTTTTAACTCCGGTATGATATTGAGCCCGTAATTTTCCGGTGAGGTTGGATATGAAGTGGTGCATTGCAATATGGAAAAATCAACTTTATGCGCCCTTAAAAACCCAACTGATTTGTCCAACTCTTCATAGGAACTCATTCCGCTGGAAAGGATGAGTGGTTTTCCGGTTTTGGCGATTTTTTGCAGTAATAGAAAGTTGTTCACTTCACCCGAGCCCACTTTGTAACTGTTTACCCCCATCTGTTCCAGCAAGTCAACGGCGGCATTACTAAACGGGGAAGACATAAATTCAAGTCCTTTTTCTTCTGAATAGGATTTTAGCTCTTTCCATTGTTGCAGGGAAAACTCCATCCGTTTCCAGTAGTCAAAACGGGTTTTATCAGAGGTATGCATTTTAATCCGGAAAGGCTCGTATATACTACTTTCGGCTTCAGCAATATGGGTTTGAAATTTTACGACCTGAACACCGGTTGTTGCCACTGCATCAATGTACTGCAATGCCTTTTCAAAACTTCCGTTATGAGCCTGTGCCACTTCAGCAATAATCAATGAAAGGTTGTTTTTCAAGGGTATTATTAGGTTTTTTGTTTTTTCTTCTCTGCAGCAGGGAAAAGCACATTGTTTAAAATCAACCTGTAGCCGGGAGAATTGGGATGCAATGCCAACTCTGTAGGAGCATCACCCACCCTGTGTTGATAATCTTCGGGGTCATGGCCACCGTAAAAAGTAAAAAAACCTTTTCCCTTTATTCCATGGATGTATTTGGCTTCGCCGTTGATTTTGCTTTCGCCCATAACCAAAACATTGGGTTTGACTTGTGTGGGGTCAAAAGAAGTTGTTTGCCCAAAAAAACCTTTCACCAATGAAGTATGATTTTGTACCAGCATAGTTGGAATGGGGTCCCATTTGGCTGAATAATCCATCAATGAAAAGTAATCGGTTTCACTTTTGATTTTTCTTTTAGATGTCATATCAATGGAGCTGAATTCATACACCATAGGGTCGCGTTCCAAAATAAAGTCTGTAAATGCAAATGTTTTATTGAAATCTATTTTGCTTTGGTAATTGGGTTCGCTGGGGTCTCCGTCAAACATAGGTTCGCAAATATCGACGCCTTCAGCAGCGAGGGCAATGTCAAATGAATCAGTAGCACTACACATGGCAAACATAAACCCCCCTCCAATGACGTAGTCTCTTATTTTAAGGGCAACAGCAAGCTTGGCTTCTGAAACTTTATCAAAACCAAGACTGGCTGCGAGTTCTTCAGCTCGTTTCTTTTCTTCAATGTACCATGGTGTAGTACGGTACATCCGGTAAAATTTTCCATATTGACCAGTAAAATCTTCGTGATGCAGGTGTAGCCAGTCATACAACAAGAGTTGATCATTGAGTACTTCCTCATCATAGACCCTGTCATAGGGAATTTCGGCATAAGTGAGTACCAGCGTCACGGCATCGTCCCAGGGAAGGGTTGTATCTGGGGTATAAACAGCAATGCGTGGTGCCTTTTCAAGCAAAACGGCATTCATGTTTCTTGAAGGACTTTCTATTTCTTCAAGAATCTGTTCAGCTCTTGCAGTTGAAATTACTTCAAAACTCACACCTCTAATTTGACATTCCCTTCTAATTTCTTCCACATCAGGCATTAAAAAGGAGCCCCCGCGATAGTTGAGCAACCACTGTACTTTTTGTTGTCGTTCGAGCACCCAATAAGTAATTCCGTAAGCTTTGAGGTGCTCACGTTGACTTTCGGCATCCATGGGTATTAAAATATAGGATGCAAAACTTTGTATACTAAAAAGCAAAATAAATAAAAACGCGATCTTTTTCATCTCAGCAAGATAAAAAGTTTTTGATTTATAGCAGTGAAGTTAAGCAGATTTTAACTAAAACGGAACATCGCCATTATTATCCGGGGGCAATTTGTCTAAATTGTCAAAGGTATTTGCCGAAGGAATATGCCTATCGGGCTTAAATGTATCATCATTTGCAGCGGCATTCATTGATGAATGAAACTCCTGAGGAACATTGAAATTATCCTCCAGATTGTCAAACTTACCGAGATTTCCAATGAATTTTAATCTCACTTCACCTAGGCCGCCATTACGGTGCTTGGCCACAATGAGTTCAGCCTGATTTTCGGTGGGTGTTTGGGCATCGTCGTCCCAAGTATCTATTTTATAATACTCGGGTCTGTAAATAAAAGATACAATATCAGCATCCTGCTCGATAGCTCCCGATTCTCTAAGATCAGAAAGCAAAGGTCTTTTGCTCCCTCCCCTGGTTTCAACAGCACGTGAAAGTTGTGAAAGCGCAATTACCGGTATATCCAGTTCTTTGGCTAAGGCTTTTAGGTTGCGGGAAATGGTTGAAATTTCTTGTTCCCTGTTTCCCCCTCCTTTTTGACTTCCGCCTGCTGTCATTAATTGCAGGTAATCCACAAAAATAATTTTAATTCCATGTTGAGAGGCCAGTCGTCTGGCTTTTGCTCTTAAGTCAAATATGGATAATGAAGGTGAATCGTCTATAAATAGAGGTGCTTTTTCAAGGTCTTTTACTTTTACATTGAGTTGCTCCCATTCATATTTGGTCAAGTTTCCGGTTCTCAACTTCTCTGAACTCAATTCAGTTTCAGAAGAAATCAAACGGGTAATCAATTGCACTGATGACATCTCCAAAGAGAAGAATGCCACAGGAATCTGATTGCTTACAGCAATGTTTCTTGCCATAGAAAGCGTAAGTGCCGTTTTACCCATACCCGGTCGGGCAGCAATAATAATCAAATCACTGGGTTGCCAGCCTGAAGTGATTTTATCCAGTACTTCAAATCCTGATGGAACTCCCGAGAGTCCTTCTTTATTTGAAATTTCTTCAATTCGTTTTTTTGCTTGGATAACTAGGTTTTGAGCTGTCTCTGAAGAACGCTTGATGTTACCTTGCGTGATGTCATACAATTTGGATTCTGCATTGTCCAGTAAGTCAAAAACATCGGTGGACTCTTCATAAGCATCTTCGATAATTTCGTTTGAAATTTTAATCAAACTACGCTGAATATATTTCTGTAAAATAATTCTGGCGTGAAACTCAATATGTGCCGAAGAGGAGACTTTTTGAGTGAGCTGAATCAAATAAAATTCACCTCCCACTATATCAAGATTCCCATCCTTCTTAAGTTGTGCCGCAACGGTTAATAAGTCGATGGGCTGTCCTGTTTTAAAGAGTTGGTAGATGGCCGAAAAAATGTGTTGATGGGCTTCTCGATAAAAAACATCGGGATTGATTAAATCGATGATTTCATCAACTCCTTTTTTATCAATCATCATCGCCCCCAACACAACTTCCTCTAATTCAACTGCTTGAGGAGGTATTTTTCCTTTTTCCAAAGAAATCACCTGTGATTTGCGGGTAGAAAATTCAATGTGAGGCTGTACTTTTTCCATATTGCGAATGTAAATAAAATGTTAAGATAAACTTTGAGTTTTATGATTTTAACTCTTAACAGTTCATCAACAATTTAACTGTTAATATCTTAAAAAAAATGTTGATAACCAAATAAAAATCCGATTCATTTGAACCGGATTTTTGTAATGTAGTGAAAGTATTAGTAGTTAGCTTTTGTAAGGTCCCATTTCAAAATATTTATTCATTCTTTTGTCCACTAAATCTTTTGGGGATAAGTTTTTTAACTCTTCAAATGCTTTTAAAATTTCTTTTGAAACGGTTTTAAAAGTTGTTTCTCTGTCGTTGTGTGCGCCACCAAGAGGTTCTTTGACTATTACGTCAATGAGTTTATTTTTCTTCATATCAGTGGCGGTAAGTTTTAGTGCATCTGCAGCTTGTTCTTTAAATTCCCAGCTTCGCCATAAGATGGATGAACAACTTTCAGGTGAAATCACCGAATACCAGGTATTTTCAAGCATCAAAACTCTATCTCCAACTCCTATTCCCAGTGCACCACCACTGGCTCCTTCGCCCACTATCACACAAATGATGGGTACCTGAAGCCTGGACATTTCAAAAATATTTCTGGCTATGGCTTCACCTTGACCGCGCTCTTCAGCCTCAAGCCCGGGGTATGCGCCCGGGGTATCAATAAAAGTAACAACCGGTACTCCAAATTTTTCAGCTGATTTCATTAAGCGAAGGGCTTTTCGGTAACCTTCCGGGTTGGCCATACCAAAATTACGATACTGTCTGGTTTTGGTATTGTAGCCTTTTTGCTGGCCCACAAACATAAAACTTTGGCTACCTATTTTTCCAAGACCGCCAATCATTGCTTTGTCATCTTTCACATTTCTGTCGCCATGAAGTTCTAAAAAAGTTTCACCACAGATGGCCCTGATATAGTCCAGGGTGTATGGCCTGTTGGGGTGCCTTGAAAGCTGAACTCTTTGCCATGGTGTCAGGTTCTTGTAAAGTTTCTTTTTGGCCTGAATTAACTTATTTTCAATTTGCTTACATGTTTCTGTAACGTCAACATCGCTTTCCTGACCGATTAAAGTACACTTTTCCAACTGTTCATTGAGTTCTTTAATGGGGAGTTCAAAGTCAAGATATTCCATCAGTTTTGGTTTTTTATAAAGATATACAAAGATAAAAACTTTGTTTGATTAGTGGTTGCTTAATTCATCGCTTTTTGTACTGTTGCGGGTTTTAATGATGCCATTTATAATGACCGTTGCCAGTATGATTAAAGCTCCATAGTAGAACTGGATACTCATATATTCAACATCACCTATAATAAGCAGTGCCAGTATAATTCCATAAATGGGCTCCATATTGATGGTAAGCATTACTGTGTAGGGTTTAATCCATTTCATTACATGAACCGAAGCAATAAACGCATAGGCCGTACAGGCCGAAGCAAGTATGAACAGATAGAACCAGTCTGATTTTGAAACACTGAAAAACTCAAAGTTAAAGCTGTTTGTATAGACAAAAAATATTGAAATACTAATTGTTCCAAAAAGCAACTCCCAAAAAGAGATTGCTGTTGCGGGATATTTTACGGCAAACTTTCCATTAATTACAGAAAACAATGCACTCAAAAATGCCGAGCTGAGTGCCAGAAGAATTCCGGTAAGAAATTGGGTTTCTACATCAAAAATCAGGTACAATCCAATAATGACAAAAATGCCAAACATCACTTCATACCAAATCACTTTTCTGTTATAGAAAATAGGCTCCAGCAATGAAGTAAAAAAACGCACCTGTTGAAAGCACTGCAAGGGTTACCGAAACATTTGAAACCTTGATGGCAGCAAAAAAAGTAATCCAATGAAGTGCAATTATCAACCCTGCCAAAGCAAATCCCAATAAGGTGATGGTTCTATACCTAAGGTTGATTTTTCTCCAAATCACAAAAATATAGATCAGCACCCAGGCAATCAACATTCTGTACCAGACCAAAGGTGTGGCATCAAGCGAAATCAAAGCTCCCAAAACTGCTGTGAACCCCCATATAAAAACTATAAAATGAAGGTGGAGATA
>NZ_JCBCCK010000491.1:0-5304 GCF_059864935.1 Planktosalinus sp. | reverse complement strand
TGCTCCACTTCAGGGGTGTCAACAAAGGCACATTGTAATCGTGTCAGGTCGTTGCCCTGAGTGAAAAGCATATCGCCACGACCGATAAGCTGGTCTGCACCTGAACTGTCAAGTATGGTTCTGGAGTCAATTTTTGAGGTTACCCTAAAGGCGATTCGCGCAGGGAAATTGGCTTTAATGATCCCGGTAATTACATTAACCGATGGACGCTGGGTAGCAATAATCAAATGAATTCCGATAGCACGTGCAAGTTGTGCCAAACGTGCTATGGGTGTTTCCACCTCTTTGCCGGCAGTCATAATGAGGTCTGCAAATTCATCTACAATAAGGACAATGTATGGTAAAAATTTATGGCCATCGTTGGGGTTGAGTTTTCGCGCTTTGAATTTGACATTGTACTCAGCAATATTGCGCACCATGGCGTCTTTGAGCAGGTCATAGCGCCTGTCCATTTCGATGCACAATGAATTGAGCGTATTAATTACCTTGCTGTTGTCAGTAATAATGGCGTCTTCACTGTCGGGAAGTTTTGCTAAATAATGCCTTTCAATTTTATTGAAAAGTGTAAGTTCCACTTTTTTGGGGTCCACTAAAACAAACTTCACTTCGGCGGGGTGTTTTTTATAAAGCAAGGAGGTCAAAATAGCATTCAATCCCACCGATTTACCTTGTCCGGTAGCACCTGCCATCAGCAGGTGAGGCATTTTGGCCAGATCGACCACAAAGGTTTCATTGGAAATGGTTTTACCCAATGCCAGCGGGAGTTCCATTTCGGCATTCTGGAATTTGGGCGAAGCAATTACCGAACGCATCGAAACCATTTTCGGGTTTTTGTTGGGCACTTCAATACCAATTGTTCCCCTTCCGGGAATGGGTGCAATAATCCTGATACCTAATGCTGAAAGTGATAACGCAATATCATCTTCCAGATTTTTGATTTTTGAAATTCGGATACCCGCTTCTGGGATGATTTCATATAAAGTGACCGTGGGACCAACAGTAGCTTTGATCTGGTCGATTTCAATTTTATAATTTCTCAGGGTTTCAACAATGGTGTTTTTGTTTTCCTCAAGTTCTTCCTGATCGATAGTAATTCCTGAACCGGGGTTGTATTCCTTCAGCAAATCCAGGGTCGGGAATTTGTAATTGCTCAACTCCAGTTTGGGGTCAAATTCACCAAAATCTTTCACCAACTTGTTACTCAATACTTCAACTTCTTCTTCATCTTCGGCCTGTTCCACTTCAAGTGCTACATCATCTTCATTTTCAGACTTGATGACAATTTTTTCCCTGACAGGTTGAGGAGTTGGGATTTTTTCTTCAAATTTTCCCTCTTCTTCTATTTCATCTAAAGTGTGCCTGATTTCTGTATCGGCCTTTTCAGTTTCCATATTGGCGGAAGCCAGTTCGTCTTTAATTTCTTTTCTTCGGTTTTTGAAGTAGGTGAGTATGGAGTCCGGTGAAAACTTGAAATGGTAAACCGAAAATGCCACAAAGAGGAAAAACATCAGCAAACTTGCGCCAATCAATCCCATATAATCCTGAAGAAAACTGTTGATTTCAAAACCAACCACACCGCCAAGAATGGCTGAGGTTGATGCAAAAAAACCAAAGAAAACCGATAACCAAAGCATAACGATAATGCCCCAGAACCATAATTTTTTGAGTGGTTTTACCGGAAGACTGAAAAAGAGAAAAATTCCGCTGAGCGTAAGTAGCAGGCTGAAAATCAAAGAAGCGACTCCAAAACCCTGATATACGAAAAAGTGACTAACAGCAGCACCAAATTTATTCAACAGGTTCTGGGCTTGTTCTTCCCTGTTGGTAAAATCTGAGAGTAAACTTTGATCGGCTTGCCAGGTAAACAAAAACGAAATAAAAGAAATGGTCAATGCAATGCCTAAAACCGCCAAAAAAATTCCGAAGATGATTGTTTGTTGCTTGCTGAATTGCAAACGGGGCAACTTACTTTTTTTGGATGATGAGGTGTTTCCTTTTTTTCCTGCCATTGGTGAACCGATATTAGACAAAAGTACAAAATTGTTAACGTTATAACGACAAAAAAAAGTGTTTATGTCTTTAGGGAAAAACTGCGAATCAAGGTCTGTTGTTTCTTATTGTTTGAATCACCAAAGCAATGCCAATGACCACCACACAGCCAAATAGATTGAGCCACAAATAAGGCATCCAGTCCTGCCACCAACCGAAAATTACGATAAATTGTGTGATGATTGCCGCAACAAATACAGCATTTGCTTTTACATATTTGATAAAAAAGGCCAGCAGGAAAATACCCAGCACATTACCATAGAAAATGGAACCAATAATATTGACCAGTTGAATTAAATTGTCAAACAAATTGGCGACACAGGCTATGCCAATAGCTATGGCTCCCCAAAGTAAAGTAAACCATTTTGAAGCCCTCAGATAATGTTTTTCATCGCCATCGGTTTTGGCGTTTCGTTTGTACAAATCCATAGTGCTGGTGGTGGCCAGAGCATTCAGTTCAGAAGCGGTGGAAGACATGGCTGCACTTAAAATCACGGCCAGCAATAAACCAATCAAGCCACGAGGGAGGTTGTTCAGGATAAAGTGGATAAACACATAGTCTTTGTCGTTGGTTTCCACTTTTCCGTTGGCCTGACTGATTAACTCGCGCGCTTGTTTTCTGTATTCCCGATCCCTTTTGTCCAATGCCACGATACTTTCCTGATAAATGTGCCTGTCGGCTTCGTTTTCGACATTGTTAAAGTTGTAAATGGCTTGCTGTTTAGTCTCAAAATTGACTTGTAGATGTTGTTGAAGTTCTTGATAATCTTCGGCGTAAACTGAATTGAGCACTTCCCTTTCAGCAACCGGATTAAAATTTAATGGGGAAGCGTTAAACTGATAAAACACAAAAACCAAAACCCCCACCAGCAGGATAAAGAACTGCATTGGCACTTTTAAAATACCGTTCATAATCATTCCCATTTGGCTTTCACGAACTGAACTTCCCGAAAGGTAACGTTGCACCTGGCTTTGGTCAGTTCCGAAATAGGCGAGTGCCAGAAAAGCTCCTCCAATGATACCACTCCAGAATGTATAGCGATTGTCCAGATTGAATGAAAAATCAATGATGTCCATTTTTCCGCTTGCACCGGCAATATCCAATGCATTTGAAAAAGTGATGTTTTCCGGTAGGTAGCTGATGATGATAAAAAATGCGACAAACATACCACCAAAAATCACCGCCATTTGTTGTTTTTGGGTGACACTCACTGCACGAGTTCCGCCGGAAACGGTATAAATGATAACCAGCAAGCCAATGATGATATTCAGATAAAAAAGGTTCCAGCCCAATACTGCCGATAAAATAATCGACGGTGCAAAAATGGTAATCCCGGCTGCAAGCCCGCGTTGAATGAGAAACAAAGTGGCCGTTAATGAGCGTGTTTTTAAATCAAACCGGTTTTCGAGAAATTCATAAGCCGTATAGACTTTTAAGCGGTGATACATGGGAATAAACACCATACAAATAATGACCATCGCTATGGGCAAACCAAAATAGAATTGCACAAAGCCCATCCCGTCGTGGAAAGCCTGACCCGGAGTAGATAAAAAAGTAATCGCACTCGCCTGAGTTGCCATTACCGAAAGCCCGATGGTCCACCATCCTGAAGTGTTGCCTCCCTTGAGAAAATCCTTAACGTTTCGGCTGCCGCGTGTTTTCCAGACACCATAAACCACAATAAAAATCAATGTTCCGCTAAGGACCAGCCAATCGTTTATATGCATTTTAGGTAAGGTATATCATTAATAAGTAAAACATAACAATGTAAACGGCATTGGCCACCAGAACGATGGTGTATGATTTTTTCCAGGTGTATTTATCGGAAGTAAAATTCAAATCAATTAGTTATTGTGTTAAAGATAACAAATTTGCAAACAACCGATAAGCACCCGGAACACCGGCGGGCAATTGCCTGAAAAAACTCAAGCCGGTATAAGCGATATGCCCTTTGCCGTATTGGGCAATCACTAAAGCACCTTCAACCGGGTCCTCACCCGGGTCGCTGATGCGGAATATGGGTTCAAACTCCTTAGACCAACCATTGGCAAAATACAAACCGCGCTCCTGTACCCAGTTGTCAAAATCGGTTTGGGCGATTTTATTTGGTGTGTTTAAAACACGGTGATTGGGATTGATAAAACGCATCTCAGCTGTATGATCTGTAATACGGTCTCTGGAGAGATTTAACTCATAAGGAGCCAGGTTTTCGGTGACCAATCCCCTTGAAACATTGTATTGCATAATAAGATTGCCGCCATTTTTCACATAATCAAACAAGATTTCCTGTCGAAAGCGCAGAATG
Source organism: Planktosalinus sp. (assembly GCF_059864935.1). Classification (NCBI taxonomy): domain Bacteria; kingdom Pseudomonadati; phylum Bacteroidota; class Flavobacteriia; order Flavobacteriales; family Flavobacteriaceae; genus Planktosalinus; species Planktosalinus sp. The sequence continues at coordinate 949 of NZ_JCBCCK010000491.1, read as the reverse complement.
TCGTGTATATTGTAAGCTCTGATCCCAACAACAATGGCATCAAAACCGATAATGCTTTGTAAATTCATTGTTTCTAAGTTGATTTCGGTAACGTTGTAGCCAATTTGTCGTAAAGCCGAAGGGACATCATCACCTGCACCGGAAATATAACCGATGTTTTCGCCATTGATTTCCAGAGGAATTCGGGCGATTTTCGCTTCAGCTGGAAGCAAAATATGCTGATAGGGGATGTGGTCATAATCAATGGTTACCGTTTCATTCACATAATAAGAGTCGCCCACCTGCATCAGTAAATTCAAACTGCCTTCACTTTGTTGTTTGGGAGGGGTTACTTTGAAAACAAATTCCTTTTCTTCGTCTTTACTGTTTAATTGAAATGTTTGCGGTTCGCTCACTTTCCAACCTTGCGGATGATTCAATGAAACCATTCCGGAAACATTGTCTCTTCCGGCCCTCACAGTAACAGCAACATTTCTGGGCGCATCATCACCAAAAATAAATACTTTATTACTGATTTTTCCGGTAACTTCTGGCAACACTTGAAAAGGCTGATAGACTTCGCCGGTAACCGGGCTGTTAAACTTATAAATAATGTCCCGTTTAAACGTAAACGCTTCACCTTCAATGTTCACTTTAAAGTAAACCGGTTCATTTTCATTGATTACGGGTTCGCCGATTTTTTTGATGTCATCAACATTGAACAAGCCTGTTGTTCCTTTTTTCTTGATCCAGTAGGGAGAAGTGTAAGGGGCATTTCTTGGAATAATAATTTGACTTTCTGAATTCACCCTTCTGTTTTCCGGTAAAGCTTTTTGCCCGTCAAGCAGTGACTTTTTGTTGTAAATCACATCGGTGAGTTGCATATCCACTTTGGAACGGTTGATGGCTTCCATGCCCAGTTTGATTTCCGAACCGGGCGAAGTGTATTGGCTTTCGGCAACGGCCTCCA
>NZ_JCBCCK010000456.1:0-1696 GCF_059864935.1 Planktosalinus sp. | reverse complement strand
CCAACGGGGAGGGAGTAAAAAGGCCTCACCCAACCCCTATGAAGGAGGGGAGAAAATAAAGGTTCTCCCCCTTCGGGGGAGTCAGAGGGGGCTTTTTTCACTACCTTTACACCAATGAATTTCAGTTATCCAAAAGACGAGAAGCTCAAAAGCCGAAAAACCATTGAGGCCCTTTTTACAGAAGGGAAGTCGGTGGGGGTTTTTCCTTTGCGTTTGTTTTATCTTGAACTTCCCGAAACTGAAAAACAGCCTTTTAAAACCGCTGTTTCGGTATCCAAAAAAAACTTCAAACTCGCCGTTGACCGCAACCGAATTAAACGATTACTCAGAGAAGCTTACAGACTGAATAAATCCATCCTAATTGATGGGGTTGAAAAAAAATATGCGTTACTTTTTCTGTATGTGGGCAAAGAAATGCCTGATTTTATCACCTTAGACAAAGCCATTAAACCCTTGATGGCAAAATTTCTTCAACAAACTAAAAATTAGATTGGTACGTTAATTGTGCTTAGGGATGGTCTAATCAATCCCTTCGAATATGAAAACACTTTCCCTATTTTTGTTCAGCCTCATTCTGGCCTGTTCAAATACTTCTGAAAATTCATCTGATGCTTCTGTTGAATACATGGCTGTTGGTGATGCAGAAATGTTTGATCGTTCTGTTGAAATTTCTGAAAAATCAACTGCTGAGCCTGTTGAATTTCAGGAACAAAAAATAATCAAAACGGGCCACTTGCGTTTTGAGTCCCGGGATCTTGACAAAACCTATCAGCAGATAAATAGTTTGGTAAACCGCTATCAGGGGTTTGTATCAAGCGACCGTTCGGGGAAAGGACACAATGAAGACTTCAGGAGCATGACCGTGAGAGTGCCTTCACAGCATTTTCAAGCCATGCTTGATTCCATTTCAAAAGGGGTTGCTTATTTTGATCAAAACGAGGTTACACAGCGAGACGTTACTGAAGAATTTGTAGATATTGAAGCCCGTTTAAGAGCAAAAAGAGAGCTTGAAAATCGTTACCTCGAATTGCTCAAACAAGCGAAAACCGTAAAAGATATGCTTGAAATTGAACGTGAACTTTCAACCATCAGGGAAGAAATTGAAGCCAGGCAAGGCCGGTTAAACTACCTTCAAAATCAGGTGGCATACAGCACACTAAATATAAATGTTTACAAACGGACAACCGACAGGGGTATCACCACCTCTTACGGACAAAAAATGTGGAACGCCATCAAATCGGGCTGGAACGGTATTTCGTTATTTTTCCTTGGGTTGCTTCACATTTGGCCATTTTTTGTTATCTTGTTGCTCGTTGTTTTTGGAGTTAGAAAATACCTGAAAAGAAAAAAGAAAAATTAGAAATAAACGCGTACTTTATTTTCGCGCAAGCAAATGATGTAAGATGAAAAAGAAAATTATAATCCCGGTTATCGCGATAGTGATTGCCATGGGAACCTGGAGTTTTAAAAGCGATTTTTTTGAAATCGCCAAGCAAATAGAAATATTCACGACCCTTTACAAAGAGGTCAATATGAATTACGTTGACGAAACCGTTCCGGCTGAGCTGATGAACAACGCCATTAAGGGGATGCTGGAAAGCCTTGACCCTTATACCGTTTATTACAATGAGCAGGATGTGGTTGAAGCCCGAATAAATCAAACAGGTTCAAATACCGGTATAGGTGCGGCTGTTAG
>NZ_JCBCCK010000454.1:0-9243 GCF_059864935.1 Planktosalinus sp. | reverse complement strand
ACCTGAAAGATATTCAGTAGATAAAATTAAACGAGCTCACAAGATGTGGTTAGTGGGGTGGATACTTCTTTAGTAGGATTAGGGAACTTTGAAAGTACTGGAACTATAAATATTCGTGAAAATGATGCACTTGTAACTTTAAATGGTTTGAACTCAATTTCAACTATCCATAGTTTATATATTGAGGATAATCTTATCCTCGACAATATTTCAGCCCTTGAAAATGTATTTTATGAGAGCGGAAATAAAATAATTACCGGAAACCCCCAATTAGCAATTTGTAGTTATTTAAATCTATGTACTAATTATTTAGAAGAGCCTTGGGATTTTGTAATTCAGAATAACGCTATCGGCTGTAATTCAATTGCAGAATTTAAAACAGGATGCCATCCATACTGCCCCACTGAATTAACTTTTTATGCACAAACGAGTATAGATTCACTTGTTTCAGTTTTTCCAAATTGTTTTGAACTTGAAAGTTTGAATCTTTTGGGGAATAGTATAACAAATGTTGCAGGTTTAAATCAATTGACTAAAGTTGATACTTTGAATATAAATCAAACCCAATTAGCTAACTTTAATGGTTTAATCAATTTACAAAATTCCAGTTCACTCACCATAGCCAATAATTCTAATTTGACTTCCTTATTGGGTTTTCAAAACTTGAATTCCATTACTTCGGGGATTGGTATTTTAATTACAAACAATCCTCAGCTTCAAAATTTAAACCCTTTGTCCAGTGTAACTAGCTTTTCTGGGGGCATTCAAATTGATAATAACGACGCCTTAACTACTTTAAATGGCCTTCAAAACTTGCCAGGGTTAACAAGTATTCTTAGAGTTGAGAACAATCTTGGTTTAAGTGATATAAGTGATTTGGGAAATATAATTTTAAATATCAATGAATTGGTTATTAAAAACAATCCTAATCTCTCCGTATGCAATTATAATAATATTTGCAGTTATGTAATGAGTGGCGGGTTTTCTGAAATAGATAATAATGCACCAGGATGTGCTACTTTACTGGAAGTTCAAAATGCATGTAATATAGTAGGAATTACAGATTCAAATTTTTTAAATGCGTTGTTAAACCATAATCCTCCTGTCGACCTCAACAACGATGGAAACATCCAATATTCTGAGGCAGAACTTTTTAGTGGGTTTTTAAATGTCAGCAACCAGAGTATCCAAGATATGACAGGTATTGAAGCATTTATAAACATCAATGGTTTAGATTGTTCAATAAATGATTTAACTTCAATTAATCTGTCAAACAATACAAATCTTGAATTATTAAGAATATTTCAAAATAATATCTCTGTTATTGACATCAGTAATAACACTTTATTAAAAGAAGTTGAAGTGAATTTTAATCCAATAACATCATTAGATACAAGTAATAATGCATTGCTTGAAATCATTTTAGCTTCATTTTGTACAGATTTGATTAATGTTAATGTAACAAACAATCAAAATCTTGAAATATTGGAACTTAACAATACTTCAGTTCCAAGTATTAACCTTAGTCAAAACCCTCTATTAAACAAGCTGGCAATTGAAAATGCTTATTTGACGTCAATTGATGTTTCCTTAAATCCTAACATAACAAGATTGAAAGTTCGTGATAATCAAATTTCAAACCTTGATATTTCATTGAATTCTTTCCTTGAATATCTCTATGTTACCGGAAATTCTTTATCAACAATAGATTTTTCGAATAATCCTGAAATTTTTGCATTTAGAGCCGGGAGCCCTGAACTTGATTTTATTAATGCAAAAAATGGAAATAATACAAATATTGTGAATTTTGAAGTTGTAAATAGTCCAAATTTGGAGTTCATTTGTGTTGATGATATTATCTATGCAGAACAAAATTTCACTGTTCCCCAAGGAGTAATTTTTGTTGAAAATTGTGAATTATCAAATCTTGAATTTAATCTTGATCATTCTATACTATTTTACCCAAACCCATTTAAAGACATTATAACCTTCAGTTCTCAAAATAATGTAGAAATAAAAAATCTTATCTTATTTTCCATAAAAGGTGAAGTTTTACTTGAAACCTCTTCTATTACAATGGATTTAAATAATCTCAGTTCGGGAATCTATTTTGTAAAAATTATCACCAACCAAGGTAATATTTCAAAAAAACTCATTAAAAAATAACTTTAAAAAAGTATCCAATCCACCTGCTTCCATTACAGCAAAGAGGCTCTTCAAAAACACGGACTTATAAAAGGCGGTAAACTCGCCATAAAAAGGATTTTTAGTTGTCACCCCTGGGGTGGAAAGGGGTATGACCCCGTGCCGTAGGGGTTTCCTTTTTCTTGTTTCTGGTTTCTGGTTTCTAGTTTAATTTAATCCAGTTTGGAATTTCGTCTTTAATTTTGAAATTTGACCCTTGCAATTTGGAATTTATAATTACTATCTTTAACCTCATTAATTTTTAACTACCACCTATGCATTTTTTAAGCTTTGTCTGGGACCCCTCAACCGGTTTGGATTTGGGAATTATCACACTTCACTATTACAGTTTAATGTTTGTTATCGCCTTTGGATTGGGGTGGTTTATTATGAAGCGCATTTATGTGAGAGAAGGTATTAACCTTGAGAAGTTAGATAGTATATTTATCTATGCCGTGGTGGCGACACTCATTGGCGCCCGTTTGGGTCACGTGTTTTTTTATGACTGGGATTATTTTCAACACAACCTGCTTGAGATCTTTTTGCCGTTTAAATTTAACCCCTTTGAGTTTACAGGCTTTAGAGGACTGGCAAGTCACGGTGCAGCCATAGGAATTATTGTAGCAATGTATTTCTACAGCAAAAAAGTAATTCAAAAGCCTTTGTTGTGGGTGCTTGACCGGGTGGTTATTCCCGTGGCCTGTGGAGCTATTTTTGTGAGAATTGGCAATTTTTTTAATTCTGAAATTATAGGAAAACCTACAAATTCTGATTTTGGTGTGGTATTCGCACAATTGGGGGAAGATTTCCCAAGACACCCCACTCAACTCTATGAAGCCGGTGCTTATTTGTTGGTCTTTTTGCTCTTGTGGTTTTTATACTGGAAAACCAATAAACGGGAAAAGCAAGGTTATTTGTTTGGTCTCTTTTTAGTACTGCTATGGTCGGTACGATTTTTGGTGGAATTCATCAAAGAAAACCAGGTGGATTTTGAAGAAACCATGGCGTTGAATATGGGGCAATGGCTGAGTATTCCGTTTGTGATTTTAGGTTTGTATTTTATGTTCAGACCGGAGAAGAAGGCAGAAGTTAGAAGTTAGAAATTAAAGAAGTTATTGAAAATTAAATTTGATAAATAATGAAACGATTTTTATTGGGAACCTCGTTGTGTTTATTTCTGGCATTTGGTTGTAAGGACAATAAAACTTCAGCACCTGTTACCAGCGCTGAAGTTGCTTTTACCAAACAAGGCGAGTTAAAACTGATTCAAAAAGAAACCGACAGTATTCTTCAAACGCTGGACATTGAAATTGCCGACACCGAATACAAAACCCAAACGGGATTGATGTACCGCAACTCTATGGAGGACAATCAGGCCATGTTATTTATTTTTCCTGATTCACAGGTGAGAAGCTTTTATATGAAAAACACCCAGATTGCGCTGGATATTATTTTTATCAATTCCAATCAGGAAATCGTGAGTTTTCAAAAAAATGCACAACCCTTTAATGAAAGCCCTCTTCCATCAAATGTACCTTCTCAATATGTGCTTGAAATCAACGCCGGGCTTTCTGACACCTGGGGTCTTGAAACCGGTGACCGTATCAAGTGGAGTAAAACTGAATAAATATATTTTTTAACATTAAGGCATTAAGAAGATTAAGTAACATTTAGGATTTCGTCATAACTAACCTTAACTTCTTAATTGTTCATAATAATTCCATTCCTATCAAACTTTCTTTGAACCATTAAGGCATATCACCTTTCTGACGTGAAACTTTAAACCAGAAACAAGACACGAGCGCAGCGAACTGTGCGAAGCAAAACCAACATTAGCCCCGATTGAGGTATTTGTTGGAGCTCTTTTTATTGCTATTTAAGCAATAAAAAAGCGACTGCCGAAAGCGGGAAATAGCTCCAAATAAAAAACCCGTCCTGAATAACTCAAGACGGATTTAATTTTATAGAAGAAATTGCTTTTATCCCATTTCTATCTCACCTTCTTCCTCTTCTTCTTTGTATTTTAAATCGATACCTTTTTTCTTCACGGTATCAAACATTGCCGGAGTTGCAATAAACACCGATGAATATGTACCCACAATCACACCAACGATTAACGCAAACATAAATCCTCTGATGGACTCACCTCCAAAAATGAAGATGGCCAGCAACACGATTAATGTGGTGAACGAGGTGTTGATGGTTCTACTAATGGTACTGTTTACTGCAGAGTTAATTACCCTAAAGAGTTTCCAGCTTGGGTTTTCATTGTAATATTCCCTGATGCGGTCAAACACAACCACGGTATCATTCAACGAGTAACCAATTACCGTTAGGATAGCCGCTATAAATGCCTGGTCGATTTCCATAGAGAACGGCATTACGTTCCTAAACAAGGAGAACAGACCCAACACTATAATTGTATCGTGCATTACCGCAGCAACTGCACCCAAACTAAACTGCCACCTTCTAAATCGCAAGAGGATGTAAAGGAATACGATGATTAACGAACCTGTAACGGCCCAAACTGCTGCACGTTTAATATCACTCGCAATGGTTGGACCTACTTTCATGGACTGCATCAAGCCCACCTGTTTGTTTTCATCATCACTCAGGAACTCCTCATAAGTGAATCCTTGCGGGAAATGAGGCACCAATGCATCGTACAACATTTTTTGTGTTTCAGCATCGGCTTCACTGGTTTGGTCATCCACTTTATATGCCGTAGATATTTTTAACTGATTGCTTCCCCCAAAGGTTTTGGCTTCAGCAGTATTGTAAGCAGCAACTAAATCCTGTTGAATCTCTGAAGCTATTACTGTTTTGTCAAAACGAACCGTATAGGTGCGTCCACCCACAAAGTCAATTCCCAGATTTAATCCCTGGGTGATTAATGACCCTAACGAAAGTATAATAAGGAAACCGGAAATGATGTAAGCTATTTTACGTTTTCCAAGGAAATTGATGGCCAGGTTTCTGAACAGGTTTTTGGTAGCTGCTGTTGAGAAGTTTAATGGTTTACCATTTACAGTATAACGCTCAATAAACATTCTTGTTAGGAATATAGCGGTAAATAACGAAGTCAAAATACCTATCAATAAAGTAGTTGCAAAACCTTTAATAGGTCCTGTTCCAAAAATCAAAAGGATTAAACCGGTTAAACCTGTGGTAATGTTGGCATCAAGAATGGAGGAAAGCGCATTGTTGAAACCGTCTTTAATAGCATCCTTCTGGGCTTTTCCTTTATAGAATTCTTCCCGGATACGTTCAAAGATAAGTACGTTGGCATCAACAGACATACCAATGGTTAACACAATACCTGCAATTCCGGGTAGTGTTAAAACAGCTCCCAATCCTGCAAGTACACCAAAAATGAAAATCAGGTTGACTACAAGTGCAATATCTGCATAAATCCCTGCCCTACCGTAGTATAATATCATCCATATTAATACAAGACAAAGTGCCAGCAAGAACGATCTGATACCACTGTCAATAGCCTCCTGACCCAATGAAGGCCCAACGATTTCACTTTGAATGATATCTGCTCTGGCAGGAAGTTTACCTGCACGCAATACGTTTGCAAGGTCAATGGCTTCGTTGAGTGAAAAGTTTCCGGTTATTTCTGAACGCCCACCTGAAATGGCCCCTCTTGAAACCCCGGGTGCTGAATACACGATATCATCAAGTACAATGGCAATTTGACTCTGTTGTGCTGATGCCAAACCTGTCATTTCTTCCCAGACTCTGGCACCTCGGGCATCCATTTGCATGGTTACTGCCGGTTTACCCACCTGGTCAAAACTTTGTTGTGCATCGGTTACAACAGTACCACTTAATGGCGGTGTATTTTCCCTTTTGGCTTTAATGGCATAAAGCTCAGTAAACTGCTCACCTGTTTCTGCAGCTACAATAGGTTTGCCCCAAACAAATTTAGCATAGCGCTGCTCTTGAGGCAACAAGGCCCTCACCTGTGGCATTCTTAAATAACTGTTGATTACAGCTGTATCCCTCAATTTGAAAGTAGCAATTACAGGACCGCCCTGACCGCCTAAATTTTGGATTCTTCCAAAAATGGGATTAGCATCAACGCCGTCAAGCACCTCCTCCAGATCTTCGCCACCCAAAAGTCTTGAAATATCTTCGTCATCTACTGTAGTTGTATCTGCAACGGTTTCTTCTTTTTCCTCTGTTGTTGGTTCTTGAAGGTTTTTTACCACATCATTGGCAGCAGACAAAAACGACATCATTTCATCTATTTTGTACACGTGCCAGAATTCAAGTTGTGCCGTGCTTTGTAGTAAAACCTGCACACGTTGTACATCTCTGGCACCGGGCAATTCAACAAGGATTCTTGCAGTATTACCGAGGCGTTGAATGTTGGGCTGAGTCACACCAAATCTGTCAATACGGTTTCTGATCACCTCAAATGCTGCATCAACAGACTCGTCAACTTTACGTGTCAAAACACGTTGTACTTCGGCATTTGTCATTTCAAAGTGAATTTCTTCACTCAGTGTTTTATTGGCAAAAATTTCTGGTGAAGCCAGTCTGTTGTCTCCGGGAAGTTCATTAAATGCTTTAAAGAATGCTTCCAGATATGTATCTGTCGTTTCAGTTTGTATTTCTGTGGCTCTGGCTAAAGCTTGGCTGAATGCAGGGTCTCTTGAATTATTAGAAAGACCAACTAATATGTCTCTTACTGAAATTTGCAGAATCACGTTGATTCCACCTTTTAAATCCAGACCTTTGTTTAATTCTTTTTCTTTTGCAGAGTTGTAGTCAATCCCAAACATAATGGGTTGACCTCCAATAGAATCAAGATAATTTTTTTCTGCAAGGTCTCTTTTGGCAACATAATCTTCTGCACTGTCAGGTATTTTGTTGATGGCATATTCCTTTGCTTCAGCTTCAGTTGTTGTAGCAAAGTATGTAAACGAAAGCTGGTAAATACTTACCAAACCAAACAAAATTGCAAATACCTTAATTAGTCCTTTATTTTGCATTCTTCTAAAAAATTAGGTGTATAAATGAATTTGTATGTTTTTTAACAAACGTGCAAATATAGAATTTCAATCAGGAAAAGACAATTATTTTTTAAGATTTAAAAGCCGTTTGCACATTATAAAACAAAATCCGGATTCCAATTGAAAATCAAACAAATGGAATCCGGAAAAATTAGTTAAATCCTATTGACTAAAAGTTACCCAAGTAGTGCATTCACATCTCTAACGGCAACTGCACTTGCTTCCATCATTTTCTTTTCTTCATCATTTAGTGAAATTTCAACAATTTGTTCGATTCCGTTTTTACCTAAAATCACGGGAACACCGATACAGATGTCATTCATTCCATATTCACCATCCAGCATCACCGCACAAGGGAACATTTTCTTTTGGTCGCAGGCAATGGCGTGAACCAGCGATGAAACCGCAGCACCAGGCGCATACCAAGCTGAAGTGCCCAGTAATTTGGTTAAAGTTGCTCCTCCCACTTTGGTATCTTCAAGGACTTGTGCCAATCGCTCTTTTGACAAAAAGTTTGAAACAGGCACACTGTTTCTTGTAGCTAATCGCGTTAATGGAATCATTCCTGTGTCACTGTGCATTCCCAGAACCATTCCATCAACATCAGATTGCGGACATTCCAATGCTTCAGCAAGTCTGTATTTGAAACGCGCGCTGTCAAGAGCCCCGCCCATACCGATAATCCTGTTTTTGGGCAGGCCTGTTGCTTTGTGTGCCAAATAAGTCATGGTATCCATTGGGTTGCTCACCACGATAAGGATAACATTTGGAGAATGTTTTACAAGGTTTTCAGATACTGATTTTACAATTCCGGCATTGATGTCTATCAATTCTTCACGTGTCATGCCGGGTTTACGCGGAATCCCGCTTGTAATCACTGCCACATCACTGTTTGCAGTTTTTGAATAATCGTTTGTGGAGCCTGAAATCTTGGTATCAAAGCCCATTAGTGAAGCTGTTTGCATCAGGTCCATGGCTTTACCTTCGGCAAAACCTTCTTTGATGTCAACCAAAACTACTTCAGAAGCAAAATTTTTAATCGCAATGTATTCCGCACAACTGGCACCAACTGCACCTGCACCAACAACTGTTACTTTCATATTTATAAATGTTTTAGAGTTAAAATTGAAAGTGCAAAATTACAAATTCTAAATCAAAAATAGGGTATGATTTCTTAAAATCCGAAGCCAATTCCGGCACTTGCTGTACTGTATTCAGAAGCGTTATATTCGGCATAAATACTAAAAAAGCCCAGCTGTAATCTTGTGCCAATGGTTGCCTTAACTCCGGAAACTTTGTTTTTAACCGAAAAGGGATCTTCAAAAGTACTTGAAGTTTCGGTCAAGGGTGTACCTGCTCTCACTGTATAAGTTCCCAATACATCAAAATCTGAAGTTCCTGTAACATATCCAAATCCTCCATAAAAATTAATCACAGGTAGTTTTGTTGAAGCCAATACTTGAAACAACCAACTGTTTTGCTTCACTTCAAATCGTTGTCTTGTACCTTCAATAATTTGGCTTTCTGTAAAATCAAAGCTTCCGTTTAAATTTGTAAAACCAACAAACCCGGAAATAGCCACCGGGAATATTTTTTCTGCGGGTAGCATTTGAGTAAATTCATGCTGAAGCCCAAACCCGATTAAACCCGTTGTTACATCCTCATAATCAATTTTTGGAAAGTAACGAATTTTTAATTCCGTGGCTTTAAATATTCCAACACGAGCCTGCAAAAAAGCCGACGGTAAAAAGTTTATGTTTTCTGACGCTAAACCCTGAGGGAGATTAAATTCCACTTCCTCTTCAAAAAGACCAGACCCGTCATTTACAATTGCATAAACCCGAATGTTTGGATTGTTTTCCCCAAAAGCTGTCGCCACTTGTTTTGAAACACTTTCATCTCTGAAATACAAATTGTTATAATCATTGGTATTCAGTGTGAAGCTTCTTTTTTCTTTATTTATAATGGTTGCATTTCCAATAAGTGAAATTTCAAACTTTAAAGGTTTCTTGACTTCGGCAGTTTGCATCCATCC
>NZ_JCBCCK010000451.1:0-2916 GCF_059864935.1 Planktosalinus sp. | reverse complement strand
ACCGCCGCTTCAAGCAATTTTCAAGGCTGGAAAGCCACTGACGGGTCTCAATCCAGATATCAAATCAATGAGGCATTGATTTCGCCCATATTCAATACATTTCATACTGTAATGTACAATTACCACAGGCTGGGGCTTGATGTTATGCAGGAAAATGTCAAGGAAGGAAAAGAAAAAATTGCTGAAGCTGTTAATTCTTTAAGGGAAATTAATGACAGAAGACCCAATTCATTTTTGTTGCGCACTTTCTTTGACGCTAAAGCTGAAGAAATTCAATCCATTTTTAGTGACGGACCCAGTGTAAACATTGATCAGCTCACCCAAAACCTGACCAGAATGGCTCCTACAAAAAGAGAACATTGGTCAACAATTAAATTTTAGTTACTTGTTTTAAATCTTAAACTCTCATACCTTTAACTCTTCTAAAAAAAGTATAGGGTTGATTACACAGCTTTCCATAAAAAACTTTGCTTTAATTGAAGATATCAATGTCAATTTTAAAGAAGGTTTTACGATCATCACCGGTGAAACCGGTGCCGGAAAATCCATTCTTTTGGGGGCATTGTCCTTGCTATTAGGAAAACGGGCCGATTTGAGCAGCATCAAAAACAGTTCAAAAAAATGTGTTATTGAAGGCGAGTTTCAAATTGGTTCATACACGCTGAAGGAGCTTTTTGTTTCCGTAGATATCGACTATGAAGAAGTCACTATAATCAGAAGGGAAATCCTGCCCAACGGAAAATCCAGGGCTTTTATAAATGATACTCCTGTAAACCTTTCCACCTTGAGTGTGCTTGCTGAAAAACTTATCGACATTCACAATCAGCATCAAACACTTGAAATTTCGTCACAGGATTTTCAATTCAATGTCATAGATGCGCTGGCTGACACAAAAACACTTCTGGACGTTTACAAAATTGATTTGACGATTCTCAAAGAAAAGAAGAAACAGTTGCAACAACTCATCGAGTCAAAAAACAATGCTCAAAAGGAGTTGGATTACAATTCATTTTTACTTGAGGAACTTGAAGAAGCCCTGCTGAACCCCGGCGAATTAACAACATTAGAAGAAGAATATGAAAAGCTCAATAATGTAGAAAGCATTCAGGAAAATCTGGTTGAAATTATTCATTTAATCAGCAATGAAGAATTGGGTGTAATTCAAATTTTAAACGAAATTAAATCCAAAATCAACAAGCTCAAAAACCTTTCAACTTCATATGAAACATTAAGCAACCGTTTGGAAATCGTTCAGATAGAATTAAAAGACATTCACCTTGATTTAAGTTCTGAACTCGATACCGCAGAAGCCAACCCCGAACGTCTTCAGGAAATAAACGACCGTTTGCAATTGCTGAATAAACTGATGAGTAAACACCAGTCTATGACAGTGGATGAGCTAATAGAAATCAGAAACAACTTAGCTGAAACCGTAGAAGAAACATCCGGGCTTGATTTTAAAATCCAGTCACTGCAGCAGGATATTTCAAACTTAGAAAACAGTTTAAACGAAAATGCCTCTAAAATTTATCAGGCAAGAACTTCTGTTTTAAAAGATTTAATCGACGAATTAGAAAAAACACTCTCAGGTCTGGGAATGCCCAATGCGAAATTCAAAATTGAACTGAATCACTCTGTCAACTTTTACGAAAATGGAAAAGACGAACTCAGCTTCTTGTTTACAGCAAATAAGGGTTCAGCTTTTGGTGAATTAAAAAAAGTGGCATCAGGTGGAGAGCTTAGCAGGATCATGCTGGCCATTAAGTCAATTTTAGCGAATTACAGTCAGTTGCCCACCATTATTTTTGATGAAATAGATACCGGTGTTTCCGGTGAAGTGGCTAATAAAGTTGCAGAAATTCTTAAATCAATGAGCCAAAACATGCAGGTAATCAGTATTACACATTTACCTCAAATTGCTGCAAAAGGCGACAATCACTTTAAAGTGTTTAAAGAAGATGTGGAAAACCAAACGTTCACAAAGCTTAAGGCACTTTCATATGAAAATAGAATTACTGAACTTGCTGAAATGTTAAGCGGTGAGAAAAAATCTGATTCCGCGTTAGCTCACGCACGTGAATTATTGAATTAAAATGTATATTTGAAAATCTTGGATTAATATAATTGTAAGATATAATCAACTGAAATTGTATAAATTAAAAATCAACTATAATGTCATATAATTTACTAAAAGGAAAACGAGGAATCATATTTGGTGCTTTGGATGAAAATTCCATTGCTTGGAAAACCGCAGAAAGAGTTTATGAAGAAGGTGGAGCTTTTGTGTTGACCAATGCACCCATTGCTATGAGAATGGGGCAAATCAAACAACTGGCAGAAAAAACCAATTCTGAAATCATTCCCGCAGACGCCACAAGTGTTGAAGACTTGAACAATCTTGTAGAAAAATCCATGGAAATTCTGGGTGGAAAACTTGATTTTGTACTGCACTCAATAGGGATGTCGGTCAATGTGAGAAAAGGAAACCACTATACCAATCAAAATTATGACTGGACACACAAAGGCTGGGATGTTTCGGCAGTATCATTTCATAAAACCATGCAGACCCTGTATCAAAAAGATGCGATGAACGAGTGGGGGAGTATAGTGGCACTGACCTATATGGCAGCACAAAGGGTTTTTCCTGATTATAATGATATGGCAGACAACAAAGCCTATCTGGAGTCCATTGCCAGAAGCTTTGGTTACTTTTTTGGCAGGGATAAAAAAGTGAGGGTGAACACCATTTCGCAGTCGCCTACTCCCACAACTGCCGGACAGGGAGTTAAAGGTTTTGACGCTTTTATCAACTATGCCGAGAAAATGTCGCCATTGGGCAATGCCACAGCAGAAGATTGCGCCAATTATACAATTGCTATGTTTAGCGATTTGACCAAAAGAGTCACTCTTCAAAAC
>NZ_JCBCCK010000406.1:0-1815 GCF_059864935.1 Planktosalinus sp. | reverse complement strand
TTTACAGATGTTAGTGTAGCTTCCGGGCTCAGGGATCCTTTGCAAACTTGGTCTTCAGCCTGGGGTGATTTTAACAACAACGGCTATATGGATGTTTTTGTTGGAGCAAGCTCATTTTCAGACGGAGGACATAAGTTGATGAGAAATAACGGAGACGGAACATTTACCGATGTTACAGCAGGCTCAGGATTTGACATATTCACCGGAACCAGTATAGAGCATGCAACCTATGACTTTAACAATGATGGATATCTGGATATAATGGGCAATTCAAACACTATTTTTTTAAATAACGGCGACTTTACCTTTACGGAACATACAGTGCCATTCTCCGGCGCAGCCATTGCAGACCTCAACAACGACGGGTTTCTAGATGCGTTTGCAGGTGGAAATATTCATTACAATAATGGCAACAATAATAACTGGATTAAAATAACAACTGAAGGAGTTGATAGTAACCGCAACGGAATAGGAGCAAGAGTAGAAATAAAAAGTGCTTTGGGAACGCAAATCCGTGATGTGAGAAGTGGGGAGGGATTCAGGTTTATGAGCTCTTTGAATACACATTTTGGAATTGGGCAAGACACAGAAATCGAATCTTTAATCATTAGATGGCCTTCGGGGACTGTCGATAGGATTGAGTTTCCTGATATCAATGAAACCCACCACATTATTGAAGGGCAACACCCGCTTAGCAATCCTGAGTTTTCAATGTCTGAGGTGACTGTTTCACCAGTCCCTGTAAGCGATAAACTGTTTATCAGTCATAACAATAATTTGGCCGGGACAAATTTCATGATCTACGATGTTTCCGGAAGGTTGATTGCTTCAGAAAAAATGATGAGCAATTCACTGGATGTATCGAAGTTGAATGCCGGGGTATATTTCTTAAACCTTAACGTAAAAGGCCAGACTAAGGCCATCAAGTTCATTAAAAAGTAAGTTTCCGCTAATTTTTTAGCGTTTTGATGGAGCACTATTTAGGATGACTAAGGCAAATTTTCAATAATAAAAGAGGCGGTATAAAAAGGCGTGTTTTGCCACAAAGACACCAAGGCTCTAAGGTTTACTAAGAATTAAGACTTTGTTAATCAATGCTTTATGCTTCTTGGCGTCTTAGAGCCCTTTAGTTTGCACACTTTCGTTCAGTAACCTTTTAGATAGCCTCTTTTATTTTATTTGCTTTTTTGGGAGCGCGTCAAAGCCCATATTGTAGAGTATAAACCCGAATATATCTGTGTGTAAATCTATTGTTTTAGAAATTGACATTCCTGCGCCGTGACCTGCTCCCACATCTATTCGGATGAGTTTTGGAGCATCTCCGGTGTTTTTAGATTGTAATTCTGCGGCATATTTAAATGAATGTGCAGGAACCACCCGGTCGTCATGATCAGCTGTGGTGACCAGTATGGCGGGATAATCCTTGCCTTCAACAATATTGTGAAGCGGCGAATAGCCTTTTAAGTACTGAAACATTTCCTCACTTTGTTCAGAAGTCCCATAGTCATAAGCCCAACCGGCGCCTGCGGTAAAGGTGTGGTATCTCAGCATATCCAGTACTCCCACCTGTGCAATTCCAACACTGAATAAATCAGGGCGTTGATTGACCACGGCACCCACTAAAAGACCTCCGTTTGAGACTCCTCTCACAGCCAGATAATCGCTTGAAGTATAGCCTCTGTCAGTCAAAAATTCTGCAGCAGCAATAAAGTCGTCAAAAACATTTTGTTTGTTCAATTGCGTTCCGGCATCGTGCCAGGCTCTACCATATTCACCTCCGCCCCTGATGTTTGGAACGGCATAAACGCCACCCAT
>NZ_JCBCCK010000107.1:0-6867 GCF_059864935.1 Planktosalinus sp. | reverse complement strand
CGAATTTGCAAGCCGGGAAGCCCTGGACTATTGGCAAAACGTCGATTTATACATCGGCGGCAGCGAGCACGCCACCGGACACTTACTTTACAGCCGTTTCTGGACGAAGTTTTTATACGACCGCGGGTTTTTAAAAGTGGACGAGCCTTTTAAAAAGTTGATTAACCAAGGGATGATTTTGGGGGAGAGTGCTTTTGTGAGTAGGTTAGGATTTGTATTTGAATATAAAAATAGTGATGACCTAATTGAAGACACTCCAACCTCTTCAGAATATTACCCAACTATTTTTGTTTCAAATAATCTATCTGAAGAAAACATCATAAAAAAATTGTGTGTAATTATAAATGAAAATAAGGTTTTCGAAACACTAAATAAACAGATAAATTCTGGTCTGTTTAAAACTTTACCTAAAGTTTTTACTTATAAGATTAATGCAGATGTCTCATTTGTTAATATTTCAAATGAACTTGACTTAGAAGCATTTAAAGCGTGGCGCCTTGAGTTTAAAGATTCTCATTTCATCACAGAGAATGACGGTACATTTAAAGTAGGTCGCGAAGTCGAAAAAATGTCCAAGTCCAAATACAACGTCGTCAACCCCGATGACATTTGCGACCAATATGGTGCCGACACCTTGCGTATGTATGAAATGTTCCTCGGTCCGCTGGAGCAGGCCAAACCCTGGAATATGGCGGGTATTACAGGAGTGCACAGCTTTTTGAAAAAGTTTTGGAAATTGTATCATAATGCCCCCTCTAACTCCCCCGAAGGGGGAGAACCCGGTACGTTTTACGTTTCTGACTCCCCTCCTTCGGAGGGGCTGGGGGAGGCTCTTAAAACCCTGCACAAAACCATTAAAAAAGTAGAGGAAGACATTGAGAACTTTAGTTTTAATACTTCGGTCTCCACTTTTATGATTGCGGTGAATGAATTGACGACACACAAGTGTAACTCACGCGAAGTGCTGGAACCTTTGTTGGTGTTGATTTCGCCTTATGCACCGCATATCGCAGAAGAATTGTGGAGCAAATTGGGTCATACAGAAAGTATTTCGACAGCTGCTTTTCCTGAATTTGATGCTTCCTATTTGGTTGAAAGCACCAAGGAGTATCCCATTTCGTTTAACGGGAAAATGCGCTTTACAATGGAATTACCCTTGGATTTGAGTGCCGCTGAGATTGAAAAAGCTGTGATGGCAAACGAAAAAACCCAACAATACCTTGAAGGACGCACACCCAAAAAAGTGATTGTGGTGCCCGGGAAGATTGTGAATATTGTGGGATAATATTTCTGGTTTCTGGTTTCAAGTTTCAGGTTCTAGTTCAAAATTTGGATTTTGAGTTTTTGAAATACAATTTCTTTAGCCCCGATTGAAGCGGTATCCCCGAACGGTAAGTGAGGGATATAGCCGGAAAGCGGGAAACAGCTCCAATTAAATAATAAAATACAAGACGAATTGTCACTCATAAAAATCGGTTAAGTTAGACTCTACAATTAATAAAAATCTGTAAATTAGCAGAATGGATACAACTCTTTTAAATAGGATCACCATTAATCCGGATATCTGCAACGGTAAACCTGTTGTGAGAAACCTGCGTATTACTGTGGAAACCATTCTTCAGTATCTTTCTGCTGGCGATTCTACCGAAGAAATTTTGGAAGCATATCCTTTTTTGGAAAAAGAAGACATTCAGGCCTGTATTTATTTCGCACTGAAAGGCTTGTCAACAAACAAAAATGAATTTCAATTGGTCAGTTGATGCGGTTTCTTGTAGATGTAAATTTACCAAAACACTTTTCTTTTTTTAACTCTCCCGATTTCCTGTTTGTTAGTGACATAAATAGTTCTGCAACAGATACTTTTATTTGGAAATATGCATTTGAACACCAATAGGTTATTGTCACAAAAGACACCGATTTTTATACTAAGTTTTTACTGGAAATAGAAGCGCCAAAAATTATTCATATCAAATTGGGAAATTGTTCATTAAAAGAGTTGCACGCCCATTTTGAAAGTCATTGGTTGACTTGTATAGAACACATCTCTTCTTCAAACTTTGTTATCCTGGAAGAGACAAAAATTGAAGTCATCAAATAAGCATAAGACGATTTGTCACTCACCAAAATCGGCAAGATTTTTGCTAAATATGAAGTCGATTAATTTTAAAATAGAAAGACAATGTTAGGATATTATTTATTGGCTGCCGTAATATTTGGCGTAAGCTTGTATGTAAGCAACCGCTTAAAGAGCAAGTTTAAAAAATACTCAAAAGTCCATTTGCAGAATGGCATGAGTGGTAAAGAAATAGCAGAAAAAATGCTTGCCGATCACGGGATTCGTGATGTTCAGGTGATTTCCACTCCCGGTCAACTTACTGACCATTACAACCCATTAAAGAAAACTGTTAACCTGAGTGAAGGTGTTTATATGCAACGCAATGCCGCTGCTGCTGCAGTGGCCGCTCACGAAGTGGGTCACGCCGTGCAACACGCACAAGCCTATTCGTGGCTGGATATGCGTTCCAAACTGGTTCCTGTGGTAAGTGTGGCTTCTCAATATTCTCAGTGGGTGATTTTGGGTGGTTTGATATTGGCTGCAGGTTCGGCTTTTGGACAAACCCTCTTGTTAATCGGTATCATTATGTACGGTCTGGGAACACTTTTCAGTTTTATCACTCTTCCTGTAGAATATGATGCGAGTAATCGTGCATTGGCATGGATGACCAATAAAAACATGCTCACCCAGCAAGAACATGCAGGGGCTAAAGATTCGTTGAAATGGGCGGCGCGTACTTATGTGGTGGCAGCCGTGGGTTCACTGGCAACCTTGCTTTATTTTATTATGATTTATCTCGGAAGGGAATAAACAGAAAAAAACCAAAAACTTCAAGCACCAAACTCCAATTTGGTGCTTTTTTATTTCATAAATGCTTTGATGACTTCGGCTAAACGAGTTATTGGTGCTTTTTCGATGGGATGTGGAACATCTTGTAAAATTAAAAGCTCTGAATTTGGAAGCCAGTTTGCAACCTCGCCGGTTTCCTCAATGCTCACCATTTTGTCAGCATTGCCAACGGCCAATTTGACCGGTGTGTGAATGTTTTGAAAATCTTTGACCGTGAGCGGTGGGTTTTCTCCCATATTTAGCATCATTTTGGAAGTTTCCTCCATCAATAATTTCCACGAATTGGGGGCGTGACGTTCCTGAAGTGCTTTCGCAAAAGCGGGTATTTTTTCCTCAATAATTTTTGAGTCCAGCATTTTGACTTCATGCCCTGCTAATTCAGGCGACCACCTGAATTTTGTGGCCAGTGTAAAGATTTTATCAAAGGTATGAAGCTGTTTATTTGCCAAAAACAAAGCGACATATCCACCCATGCTATATCCGAAAACACAGACATTTTTCAGTTTGTGATCTGATATGTATTGATGAACTTCGTCGGCAAATTGCTGAATTGTAAATGCTTCTGAAAATGGCTCACCACCATGGCCACTGAAATTTAAATTATGCACTTCAAAACTGTCTTTCAATGCCTCTGCCAGTGGCTGTAGCTGGTCTTTTGCCCCAATTGCACCGTGGAGTAGTAAGAGGGTTTTCATCTGTTCTTTTATATCTGTTTTTTAGTGGTCAGATGTAATGCCCAAAACATAATACCAGTTGTATAGATAAATACGCTAAAAGGCATTTCATTAGCCTTCCATGTTATCAGGATTGTAACCAATATACTCTTTTTCATATTCATTAAACACAATTCCAAACTCTTCAAGCTCTTTTAAAATGGGGGTATACACTTCTTTGTTAATAGGAAGTTGTACACCGGGAGTTGTGATTTCGCCATTCAAAATTTTGAGTGTGGCAATAGCAACAGGTAACCCAACTGTTTTGGCCATAGCGGTAAAAATTTGGTCATCGCCTAAAATTACCATATTGGAATCAATTTGGTGTTTCTCTCCATTGAGTTCATAGCCAAATTTATGATACATAACAATCATATCTTTATCCTTGGGTTCAAGTGTCCATTTGTCTGTCAGGATTTTTTGAAGGCACTCGGCAGGTGTGGCATTTTTTAGACCTATTTTTTTTGTTGGGTTGAAAATATCCAACTCAACTAGCTTCTCCCACATCACATCATCCTGATCGATATTGAGGTTGTGACGCAGTTTCAGTTCAACAGAATCTGTGGGCGAATAGGGCAAAAACAAATTGACAAAATCACGGTAATTCATGGTTTCTGTGTCCTGAAGGCGGTAAGAGTCATCAGTCATTCCCAGTTGCACAAACATATTCCACGCCTTACTGAATCCTACCCTTCTGATAGTGCCGCGATAAATAGTGAGTACATCTTGAAGTCCGTACACCTCGCGGTATTTTAGAGAATTCCTATTGGCATAACCTTCAAATCTTCCGTAGCCTTCAACATTTAAAAACTCGGTGCGCCTGAACAGTCTGTGATAAGGAATATACTTGTATTTTCCTTCCTGAATAAATTCTGCTGCTCCCCCCTGTCCTGCTACAACAACATTTCTCGGGTTCCACGTGAATTTATAATTCCAAAGATTATTATCACTTTCAGGGGCGACAAGACCCCCGGTAAACGATTCAAAAAGCAACATTTTACCTCCTTTTTCGCGAATGCGGTCTATCACCTGCATGGCACTCATATGGTCAATGCCGGGGTCAACACCAATTTCGTTCATAAATACAAGGCCTTTAGATTTTACCCGGCTATCCAGATTAAGCATTTCGTCACTGATGTATGAAGCTGTGACCAGGTTTTTTCCAAACTCCAGACAATCCTTGGCCACTTCAATATGATATCTCGCCGGAAGCATAGAAATAACAATATCTGCATCACTCACATATTCCCTGCGTTGTTTGTCATTAAAAACATCCAGCACTACCGCTTTGGCATTGGGATGTTTATTGATCAAAGAAATGGCCGCTTTAATATCGACATCGCCGATGGTTAAAAACAAATCCTCTTCATCAGACTTGTCAAGCAGGTATTTAATTAAACTGCTTGATGACCTTCCTGCTCCTATTATTAAGATATTCCTCATTGTATTTTCGTAAATTTGTATGCTAATTTTGTAGGTTACGAATGTACTAAATTGTAAACGTTTCAAAAAAGAACTATGCATAAAATAACAGTGATTTGGGGAGTAATTTTTGCAGCTTTGGCTGTGGTGTTTGGAGCTTTTGGTGCACATACTTTAAAGTCAGCTATTTCTGCTGATGCACTTGCAACATTTGAGGTGGGGGTTAGGTATCAAATGTATCATGCTTTGGCGCTGTTAGCCATTGGTTTATCCGGTGCTGTTTCTAAAACAATTCAAAAAAATACAACTTTATTTTTTATAATTGGTATAGTGCTTTTTTCAGGGTCCATTTATTTGCTTTCGTTAAAGGAAGTGCTTCCTTTTAACCCCGGGGTAATCGGTTTTATCACCCCATTTGGTGGTACATTTTTTATTATTGGCTGGGTTTATTTTCTTATTCAATTGATTAAGTTAAAGTCAGAATAAATCTTATTTTTTTAGACACTTTCTCCATAAATATTTTTTACTTTTGTACCCCACAACAATCACTTAAATATAAGTTATGGTCAATAGTAGCCAAGCAACTAAATCGATTTTGTTAGAACAATACGGAATCAAAAACGCAAAAGTTAACTACCAACTCTCTCCGGACGAACTCCACAAAATCACTATCGAAAAAGGCCAAGGCGTTGAAGCCAATTCAGGTGCACTGGCAGTCAATACCGGTGAATTTACAGGCCGTTCGCCAAAAGACAGGTTTATTGTTAAAGATGATATAACCCGTGACAAAGTTTGGTGGGGAAACATCAACATTCCGTTTCCAACAGATAAGTTTGATAAGCTTTATGATAAAATCACCGATTATTTATCAGAAAAAGAAGTGTTTGTAAGAGACAGCTATGCCTGTGCTCACGACGATTTGAGATTGAACATTCGTGTGATTAATGAACATCCTTGGACAAACCTTTTTGCATACAATATGTTTCTTCGTCCAGAAGAAAATGAGTTGGAAAACTTTAGTCCAGATTGGTTAGTCATTAATGTTCCTAGTTTTTTGGCCGATGCAGATGAAGACGGTACGCGCCAACACAATTTTGCCATTCTTAACTTTACTAAAAAAATTGCCTTAATTGGTGGAACAGGTTATACCGGCGAAATTAAAAAAGGGATTTTCTCTGCTTTGAATTTTATACTCCCTGTTGACAAAAACACTTTACCGATGCATTGTTCAGCTAATGTGGGTGAAGATGGTGAAACGGCTATTTTCTTCGGCCTTTCCGGAACAGGAAAAACCACCCTTTCTGCAGACCCCAACCGAAAATTGATTGGTGACGATGAACACGGCTGGACAGAAGACAACAAAATATTCAATTTTGAAGGCGGCTGTTATGCCAAAGTAATTAACCTTACTGAAGAACAAGAGCCAGATATTTACAGAGCCATCAAAAAAGGAGCGATTCTAGAGAATGTGATAATGAATGATAAAGGTGAAGTTGATTTTAAAGACATTACCATCACACAAAACACCCGCGTGAGTTATCCCATTTATCACATTGACAATATTCAAACCCCTTCCATTGCCGAAAACCCAAAAAATATATTTTTCCTTACAGCAGATGCTTTTGGCGTGTTGCCTCCCATCTCAAAATTAACTCCGGGACAGGCTGCATATCATTTTATTAGCGGTTATACAGCTAAGGTAGCAGGAACCGAAGCCGGAGTGGA
Source organism: Planktosalinus sp. (assembly GCF_059864935.1). Lineage (NCBI taxonomy): Bacteria > Pseudomonadati > Bacteroidota > Flavobacteriia > Flavobacteriales > Flavobacteriaceae > Planktosalinus > Planktosalinus sp. The sequence goes on along the minus strand of NZ_JCBCCK010000107.1, from coordinate 102 downwards.
TGAACCTACACCCAACTTCTCAGCCTGTTTTGGAGCACCGTTTATGCCGTTACATCCCACCAAATATGCCGAAATGCTTAGCAAAAAAATGAAAGATGCCGG
>NZ_JCBCCK010000011.1:0-3535 GCF_059864935.1 Planktosalinus sp. | reverse complement strand
GCTGATGTTGTAGTTGATATTTGGCCTCGAAAAAATACTTCTCGCTGCCTGAATGGGAATCAATACCCGCAGGTCCTGATTGTTTCCAAAAGTAGAGCCTTTTTCCTTTAAAACACCTACAACAGTAAACTTTGCTCCTCGAATACTGATGGTTTTCCCTATGGGATTGTCATTCAGAAATAAACTTTTTACAATGTCTGATCCAATAACACATACATTGTTGTTGTTTGAAATGTCAAACTGATTGAATTCCCTTCCGTCTGTTATTTCAAGCCCTGAATTATTGATAAAATTTTCGTTTACACCCGCCACCTGTACCTCAGGATCTGTTTTTAAATTTTCATGTTTCACTTCAGCTGATGTGGTTCCGGTAAAGGAAACCCCGGTGCGTGCCATTGGAAACTGAAAAGTCTCTTCAAACTGTTTAATATCCCTATAACTAATTACAGGATGCACCCTGTCACGCTGTCCCGAAAATTGTAAATCGAAACTGTAGCGTTGCAGCGAAAAAGTATTTGAACCCATTGAGGCGAAATCACCGGCAATGGTATTTTCAAACGATTTTATAAAACTCAAAATCCCAACCAAGGCAAACACCCCAAATGCAATAATCAATATTGTCAATATTGTTCTAAGCAACTGAGTGCGAATTGAATTTAGAGCAATTCTGATATTTTCTCCTAATAGATGAAACATATTGATTAATTACAACTGTTTGTCAGCTTTAATGTTTTTTTGTTACAAAAAAAGAAACAGTTTTAATCCTAAACGATTTTTTATAAAGATGATTACGTGAGAAAAATCTTAATAAATGACAGAATAATATGCATTTCATCGAAAAAATATGTAATACATCGTCATAATGTTGTTTTTTATTATATTAGCACCGCCCAATTTACACTCTTAACCTATGAAAAAGCATTACTTGTTGTTGTTTTTCTGCTTTGTTTTTGGAATTATTTTTTCCCAAGAAGGTAATGTTGGTATAAATACACCCAACCCTTTACAAAAACTTCATATTGCAGGCCCTGAATCTACCTTTAGGGTAGAGATGCTGGACAGCATTAATAATCTTTCAAACAGAAGCGATCGTAATGCACCACTCTATGTTGACTCTGAAGGAGTGTTAACTTTAGAATTTGATGTACTATATAATAACAATGGAGAATTAATTGATCCTGGTTTGGCATCTTCATCCATATTTCAGGATGGTGTTGAAAATTTTGATCAATTAATATTCGCAAAAACCGTCACCGTTGCCAGACCTTCCTACTTGGAGGTAAAGTTTAGCGTAAGTTTTGATGTGTTTTTGAATGATAGTGGTGATATAATTACTGACCAATTAGCAAGGGTAATCAGGAATTATATTTTACTTAACGGAAGCACCGCCAGAAAATATGGGATGACATCAAAGGCTTATGTCAATTCTCACATAAATGGAGTTAATACTACTTATTATAACAATGCATCAACTTATATTTTTCTAACTGCCGGGACCCATACTATAGGTTTTTACGGAAGTGTGGGAAGCGGTTCTTTAACCAACTCCACTTATGTCACTTTTGGCGTTACAGAGGATCAACTTTTAATGAGGCTTTATTAATAACACACTGACTTATGAAAAAACAATACTCTTTATGGTCATTATTATTAATTTCAACAACTGTTTTCAGTCAGGTTGGAATTGGAACAACAAACCCTGAGGCAGCTTTACATGTTGCCGGTGAACAATCTACTATCAGGATTGATGCTTTAAACGTTGTTAATGACCCACTCAATACAGGGTTAAGATTAGCACCCTCATTTGTTCAAAAAAATGGTGAGGTAACCCTTTCGCCATCCAGTAGCGGGCTAAATTCCATTCATATTCTTGACGCCTCTTATGCTTTTACCGATAAAGTTCTTGCAGTTTGTGAATTTGAGCCCATGACGCTTACATATATTTACAGCTATCAATTTACAATACCTTCCGAATCTTTTGTTGAAGTAAAGTACAGTTTATCATTCAACGTTTTTTCAGACTATGATATGGCAAGTGAATCCGGAACGAGGATTTTTGACGGGCAGGCCAGACAAGTAAAAACATTTTTTACAATCGATGGCGGAGTGGATATGTATGGACAAATAAGTCAAAATTATTACAATATTTCAACCGGTGGTGGGTCAGGAACATTTTACAATAATGGATTTGACTATATTTCATTGCCCCCAGGAACATATACACTTGATTTTTTTGCAGACATAGCCGGTCATGAGGAAAATACAACAGCAGTAGTGTTTGGAGGCGATGAATCATTACTCAGAATTAGGTTTTATTAGTATTAAAAGATTATGAAATGCCCATGAACACTTTATAAACCAACCGAAGATGTATGTTTTGCACTTCTTCTTCCTTAATTTATCAAAAACTTTAAACAGATGAAAAAATTATTATTTTTCTTGCTTCCGTTTTACACTTTTGGGCAGGTGGGTATTCACACCACAAACCCGGAATCTACCTTGCATGTAGCGGGTGAAAGTTCTACCGTAAAAATTGAAGGGTTAAGCGCAGAAAACAATCCAAACAACTTGGGTACAGAGTCAACCTCAAGGGTTTATGTAAATAGATTTGGTGATCTGGTATTAGGAACCAGAAACGACAACATCCGGTTCATTTTGGACAGTGAAGACTATATACCTAACGACAGGGAACAAAAAGTAGTACAAACAGGGACTGGTGATAACTTTACCTATCTCGTGCCCAATGATGTTACTTTTCCGTCATTTACCCTCACAGCTGATGCTGTTATTGAAGTCAACTATTCACTTAGCTGGCGTATTGAAAGAAACGTCCCCCAAAAATTAAGTGACAATGCAGCCAGGACTGTTAAATCCACCATATTTGTTTATGATCATCAAATTGGAGCACATTTGCCCACCACTTATGCGCTAACAGCCCAGCATTATGCCAATGGAAGTGGAACTTTGGGTGCAGACCGGTTCTTTTACAATACGGGCTCAGATTATATATTTTTAACTGCCGGCACATATACCATTCATTTTGGAGGGTTGGTGGGCTCTTTAGGGAATCAAAACGCACTTGCATATTTTGGTGGAGACAAAGACCAATTGCAAATCCTGGTCTATTACTAAGGCATTTTAAATACTTCTTGATTTTTTCCATAGCTTTTTGACAAGAATTAAAGATATTTGTGTCATAAAGCCAATCGAATGTCAAAAAAACCATCTGTACCCAAAGGAACCCGGGATTTTTCGCCCACAGAAGTTGCCAAGCGCAGCTACATTATGGAAACCATCAAAAGCAAATTTCAGCTTTATGGCTTTCAGCCCATAGAAACACCCTCCTTTGAAAATTCTGAAACCCTTCTGGGAAAATACGGCGAAGAAGGCGACCGCCTGATTTTTAAAATTTTGAATAGCGGGGATTTTTTAAGCAAGGCAGATGATTCCGCTTTAAGCGAAAAAAACAGCAACAAAGTAGCCCCTCAAATCTCCGAAAAAGCCTTGCGCTACGACCTCACCGTTCCATTTGCCC
>NZ_JCBCCK010000392.1:0-1614 GCF_059864935.1 Planktosalinus sp. | reverse complement strand
GCTTGTGATTGATGTGGACAACCTAAATTTTGTAGATGACCCTGAAGATTTTGGAAAAGTGATTAACCGCATTGATGCAGAACTGCACGGCTTGTTTGAATAAAATCTTCAAGGCCATAACCAGATAATCAACAACCCCGCAACAATTGAAATCCCAAAAGTAATTCCCAGTAATTTTGCAAGACGTTTGGTTCCTAAAATTACCGCTAAAATTCCTTTAAAAAACAAATTGGAAAGTGATGCCAAAAGTATAAGCCGCCATCCTGCATCTGTTTCAAGGTTTCCTTGTTTTATGACTTGCGACAGGGACAGGGTTATAGCATCAACGTTTGTTAACCCACTTATAATAGAGACTACATACAAGGTTTCATTTTTAAACTGTTCATTGACTATTGCTACTGCAAATAATGTAACTCCATAAAAAAGACCAAAAACAAGGGCAGTTTTTAACTGGGCCGGGTTTTGTGGTTCAGGCATTACATCTTCTTTTTTTTCTTTTTGAATACTATAAAACAAAACCACGCACAACAACACAATTACAAAAAACTGAACTGCAATGGGCAAAATCATTTGAGGGAGATTTTGAGGGATTACCACCCCTATTTCAACAACAATGCGAACCAAAGTAATGGCAGAGGCCCCCACTATCACAAAAGCAGAAAGTTTATCAATGGTACCTGCATCTTTAGCTTTTTTGGCATAACTTACGGTAGTGGCAGTGCTACTGATCATCCCTCCAAGAACAGCATTTGAAAAAAGCCCTGCTTTTTTCCCTACAAATTTGTATATAAAATAACCAACAACGCTAATCCCAACAATCAGCGTGACCATCAACCAAATATCCCGGGGGTTAATTACATCATAAGGATCATACGAAACATTGGGCAGTATGGGAAGGATAACCAATGAAATACCGACAAATGTCATAATTGCAGCAAGGTCTTTGTCTTTTAATCTTTCAATGGCACTATGCATTTTTTCTTTGGCATAAAGCAACACAGCCATCAACCCTCCCACAACAACACCTATAATCTGATTACCTAGCACCAGATATGCCCCAAGTGCAAACATAAGAAGGGCCGCCACTTCTGTGGTTTGGCCTACATTACTATCAACAGATTTTTTTTTTACAATAAAATTACCCGCAATTAACAGCCCGGCTATGGAAATCCCCATCGCGGGCAGTATAAAAGGATTTTCAAAATCACGGCTAAGGAATCCCGAAAAAACCCCAAGTATAGCTAAAAGTGTAAACGTGCGGACACCTGCCAGAGGGTGATGAGTCCTTTCTCGTTGCATCCCTACCAACAAGCCTAAACCAAAAGCAATGCCCAATGTGGTTATATCTTCATAGTTCAACATAACTACTAAGATAATGCATTAAAAAAAAATCCCCGCCGGACGGGCAGGGATTTATAAAATATTAACAAAATTATCTATTGTGCTTTTATAGCTTCAATTCTTCTTTCAACTTCTTCGTGGCTTCCTGAAAATTCATTTACTTCTTCTACTCTTTCACCATCTACAGTTTTCACTACAGTTACTTTAGCAGTTGTTTCATCTCCTTGCACAGAAGTTTCAATAAATACTTGTCTAACCTCATTTGAAGTTTCT
>NZ_JCBCCK010000387.1:0-1670 GCF_059864935.1 Planktosalinus sp. | reverse complement strand
CGTTAGTAAAAAATGTACAAGAGGCTTTTTTCTCAGTTATTTGAAGCAACTCCTTTTCTTTTAATACAGCCTTGGTTTGTCTTGCAACAGCTTCACCGGAGTCTATTATCACCACGTTTGTTGGAAGAATTTCCCTGATTTGTGGAATTAAATAAGGGTAATGACTGCAACCTAAAACCAGATAATCAATCTTTGCATCCAGCATTGGTTTAAGGTATTTGGTCAACAATGCTGTCATTTCCTGTGAATGCAATGCACCACTTTCAATAAGCTTCACAAGTCCTTCACCAACGACTTCTGTTATAGCAATGTTCTGTGCATACAGTTCAGAGGTTTTACTAAATAATGAACTTTGTAGTGTGCCTTTTGTGGCAAGTATCCCAATTTGTTTGGTTTTAGTTTGTAAGGCGGCAGGTTTTATGGCCGGTTCTATTCCTATAAAGGGAATTTTATATTTGTTTCTTAACACATCTATAGCATTTGTTGTAGCCGTATTACAGCCAACGACTATAATTTTTGCATTGAGTTCGATAAGTTTTTCTGTGTTTTTTATACTCAGAGCAATAATTTCATCCTTGGTTTTGTGGCCGTAAGGCGCATTTTTACTGTCAGACAGATAGATGGTATTTTCCCACGGCAGCAATGCGTGAATTTCTTTCCAGATGGAAGTTCCGCCAACACCGGAATCAAATATACCAATAGGGTTGTTTGCCATTGTATAAAAATAAAAACTGCCCGAAGATATTCGGGCAGTTTTATGAATTATTTTTGTTGTAGAGGATTAAATTCCTAATTCTCTTTTCACAGCAGGCAATAAATCTTCGCCGTCAGCCACAATTAAGCCACTTCCGGGAGTTGCATCCATAACATACTGGATTCCCTTGTCTTTTGCTACTTTTTCGATGGCTTTTTTAGCTTTTTCAAAAAGCGGTGTGAATAAATCTGCTTCCTTTTTTTGTAAATCCGTACTCGCATTTTGACGATATTCACCAATTTTTTGTTGGGCAGACTGCACTTCTTCAACCCTTCTTCTGTTTTCAGCTTCAGTTTTGCTTTCGGCTTCTGCATCATAACGTGCCAATTTTGCCTCAAGCTCTCTGCTCATAGAAATCAATTCCGCTTCATAAGTCTTCTTGATGCGTTCCAGTTCGTTTTGAGCAGCTCTGGTTTCCGGCATAGCCTCAATCAATGCTTGTGTGTCAATATGGGCCATTTTTTGAGCGTCCACAGAACTAAAAGCTCCAAAAACCAACAATAGGGCAATTGCAAAAGTTTTTATTTTTTTCATTGTAATGTAATTAATTGTTTTTAATTGTTTTTTGTTTATTATCTATTCAATCCATCTCCGTCACCATCATCATCAGGCAATTGTGGAGGGTTATTGTTTCCGCTTCGGGCATTTAAGATTGAATCTTGTCTTTGTTGCCTTCCTTGTTGGATTTTTAGCCTTCTGGCTTCTTGTTCAGCAAGTCGGGCATCTCTGATTGAATCCTGAACCCTTTTTCTTTCGGCCAACACTTGCTCTCTTGAGGGAGCCAATGTAGTTGTGCCATTAGTCATGCTTTTGCCTTCTTCGCCTGTTGTTTTTGAATCGCCTTCATCGTCATCATCTCCATCATCTTGCCTGCCTTGTCGTCTGGCTTCAATTTCAGCTCGTCTGGCGTCTTGCA
>NZ_JCBCCK010000367.1:0-1144 GCF_059864935.1 Planktosalinus sp. | reverse complement strand
GATATGGAAAGTTTTTATACTGAAATTGGAAACACCTTAAAGCACGGGTATCCCAATTCAACTGCCTGGATGATTACCGGAAATCTTGAAGCACTCAAGTTTGTTGGTTTAAGACCTTCCCGAAAAATCAAAACCTTTAACGGAAAACTGGAAGCGCGTTTTGTGAAGTATGAGCTTTATGAAGGCAGTAAAAAGCAAAAGCACAACGAATAGCTTTTTTTACTTTTTCATAAACGGAATCATATAACTAATCCCATACCCAAAACCTGCTCCAAACTTACTGTTTTCATATGTCCTCCCAAATCCGGGTATATATAGATTTTCAAAGTTTTGAGGTTGTTTTTCTGAAATCCTGTTCTTGAGTTGAAGCGTTAAAGAAAGATATAAGTTGTTTAGCACTTCGGTTTTTACGCCAACAACAAATTCGATCCAATGTGCATTTAAGCTTTCAAATAATATGGGCTCAGTTCTGATGTCAGGTGGAAAGAATGGTGCTACTGTTGCTACCTGATATTCGATAAGTTCCTGCGAAAAAGAGGAAAGTCCATACCGCAATCCACCAAAAATCATATTGTTCAGGCCTGCCCAGTTGTTGTGTGCATTGTAATCAAATCCTATTTTGAAATAACTCCCGTCACCTTTTGAAGTCAGGTTGTCGTCAAAAGTGGTTTTTTGTTCATTGCCAATTTCAAGGGCCAAATAATATTTTTTGTACACCCTGTAATCTCCCATAATTTCAAAGCCCGAGTAGTTCTCGTCAAAAAGTGTTCGTGCGGGTTTAAATAAATCAATACCCACCCGCAAGCCAAATTTATCCTGAGGAATCGGAGTTTCAATTTCTGAAGTGGTTTGTGCATGAGCTATCTGCACAAATATCAAAAAACTAATGATAAATATAAAGATGTGCCTCATTTTGATTTCTTGCGTTAATACTGTCACTTAGTATAATAATTTCATCTATCCAGCTTTGTTGGTTGGGTGGATCTAAATTAATCTCTAAATTTCTAAAATTGGTTCTGAACGCACAGGCCCTGTTGATGAACTCATCTTCCCGTTGGTAAGAAAAGGAAACAAAATCTACTTTTGGTAAACTGTCAGTGGCATTGGCTATAAAAAAATAATCGGTAAAGTCTTCGCCTGTAAA
>NZ_JCBCCK010000345.1:0-1908 GCF_059864935.1 Planktosalinus sp. | reverse complement strand
CCGGCATTTGTAGAAATTATCATCACATAATTTACTCCGGTTTCCACTTCACCAATAGTCAGGCGTTTGGGGTTTTCAGTATAAAACTCTGATGCGGCAATGAATTCGTAAAAAATGCCCGCCTTTAAAAGAAGCAACATGCCCTTTTCATTCTGTTTGTCCTGATAAGCAAAAAAGCCTTCTGAAGCAGGGAAGAGCTCAATGCTGTCCACTTTTCTGCCGATAAGGTTTTCAAATTTTGCGCGATAAGGTTCATAATTGACGCCTCCGTAAATAAAAAGATTAAAATTCGGAAAAAGGTCTCCTATTTTCTTTCCGGTTTTTTGTTGCAGGCGTTCAAAATACATTTGCACCCAGGAAGGTATCCCGCTGATAACGGTCATGTTTTTTTTATAGGTTTCTTCAACTATAGCGTCAACTTTGGTTTCCCAGTCATCTATGCAGTTGGTTTCCCAGCTTGGCAAGCGGTTTCTCTGGAGGTAGCCGGGCACATAGTGAGCTGCAATTCCTGAAAGACGTCCCAGTTTAATTCCGTTTTTTTCTTCCATCTCGGGGCTACCTTGAAGGAAAATCATCTTTCCGTCAACAAATTTTGCATTTCCCGTTTCTGCGATATACATTAAAATGGAGTTGCGAGCAGCCTCAATGTGAAAGGGCATCGATTCTTTGGTAAGCGGGATATATTTTGCGCCAGAAGTCGTTCCTGAGGTCTTGGCAAAATAGAGCGGTTTACCGGGCCATAAAATATCTTTTTCGCCTTTTACCACAAGATCAACATAGTTTCTTAAATCCTCATAATCCCTTATGGGAACACGTTTCTGATAATCGCCGTAAGTATTGATGTTTTGAAAATCATGGTCTTTGCCAAACGAAGTGTTTTTTGCTTTTTGAATCAGCTCATTAAACACCTTAAGCTGCACTTCTTTAGGTTTGGAAGCCCATTTATAGGTTTTGCTGTGAATATGTCTTGCAAAGAGTTTGGCTGCAAATGATTTTAAAGACATAGGGTTGATGTTGGCAATGTTTCATTGAATTTATTCAAAATCGATAAAATTGGTTGGGTTAATCGGGTAACCGTTACTCCATAGTTCAAAATGAAGGTGAGTGCCCGTTGATAAGTCTCCGGTAGATCCGGCTGTTGCAATGACTTCTCCTGATTTTACCAAATCACCTTGCTGCTTAATGAGTTTTGAATTGTGCTTATATACTGAAATCAGGTTGTTTTGATGTTCAATAATGGCAACATACCCGGTTTGGGCTGTCCATTCGGCAAAGATAACCGTTCCGGAAGCGGCAGCTTTTACTGGGGTATTTTCGGCTACCACAACATCAACAGCATAGTGTCTGTTTTTTAAGTCATACGGTTCGGAAATATTTCCGGTTACGGGTGGAAACAGTACACTTGTAATCATATTGGCCGAGGATTCAAAGATATTGTATTTGTCTTCCTGAGCCACTCTTTCGCGGAGTAAAGAATCCTTTCGCGAAGGCGCTAAATTTATATTTTCCATATCCAGCCTCACTGCATTCATGATCGAGTCACGATTGACTTGCTCCAATTGAATATTTCCCGTAAGCACCTGTTTTATTGATGCAAGGTATTGCTCATTTAGATATAGAACACGCTGTATAGAATCTGTTCTGTATGCAAGATCTACTGCCTCTTGCTTTAACTGAGTAGATGAATAACCGGGTATGTATTCCCTTAATGGGGTAAATGCAATGATTACAGTTGTTATTCCAACGAGAAGCATTGCCGAAAGCATCGAAAAAACAAACACATTCAGACGGTTGAGTTTAAACGAAACTTTCTCTTCAAAGGTGTCTTCGTTTAAAATGACCAGCCTGTACTTGTGAAGCAGCTTTTTGACAATTCTTTTTCTCTTTTTTTCTTCAGCCATTGTCTAA
>NZ_JCBCCK010000078.1:0-4461 GCF_059864935.1 Planktosalinus sp. | reverse complement strand
GATTATAAGTGGTAAACTTCTTTACATATCGTTCTGCATTATGTTGTTTAGCTATTCTTCTTATCTCACTCTTGTCAATGAACTTTAATAATTGATTGAATATCGGCTGTCCGCTAAAATTTGTACTTTTACCCATGTCTTACTTTTTTTGTGTTGTAACTCAAAAGTAGACATTCCGGGTAGTAATTAAATGTACTGCCCGGTTTTTTTAAAATTTTTACCGGACACTAATGATTAATTATAAGTTAATAAGTTCAATGAATGTTGAATTGAAATGTAGCTTTGTTATTTAGAAATTTAATATGAACAATTCCAATCAGCAAATAGCAACTTTAGCAGGAGGTTGTTTTTGGTGCACCGAAGCTGTGTTTCAAAATCTTAAAGGCGTTTTGAAAGTAAAATCAGGTTACACCGGTGGGTCTATTAAAAATCCGGCATATCGGGAGATTTGTACCGGCAGAACAGGACATGCCGAGGCTGTTCAGATTGAATATAATGAAAAGGTGGTTTCATATAATGATTTGCTGGAGGTGTTTTTTAAAACTCACGACCCCACCACGCTCAACCGTCAGGGGAATGACAGTGGCACTCAATACCGCAGCGCTATTTTTTATCACTCTGAAGAACAAAAAAATATGGCAGAGGAAATGATTCAGCAACTGGACAAAGCCGGGATTTTTCCAAACAAAATTGTAACTGAAGTCACAAAAACTACAGCCTTTTATCCGGCAGAACCCGAACATCACAATTATTACAACTTGAACAAAGACCAGCCCTATTGTCAGCTGGTAATTACACCAAAAATTGAAAAACTTAAAGCATTCTTTGAAGATAAAACTTTTTAAAATCAGATAATTTTTACTCGTTTTAGTTCGTTAATCTTCTATTAGAAAGCATTTATAATGTCTGAAAAATACAAATTACTTCGAAAAGGGATACTATACGATTTGATTGGCATGGCCAGTTATTTAGTTCCGGGTTTTGGGCCTTTTATTGACATTATATGGGCACCCTATGCGGCATCACAAATGACCAAAATGTATCCCGGAACACGCGGAAAAATCGCTGCGGTTATTGTATTCCTTGAAGAATTATCACCGGGACTTGATGTGATACCCACCTTTACACTTACCTGGTTGTATGTTTTTGTCTGGAAAGGTGAAAAAACAGCACAACAACCCCTTGAGGTAGAAATAACGGAATAAAAAAGAGACTGTCTAAAAAGTTGTTGAATAAAAGAATGCCACGAAGCCACTAAGACACCAAGAAGCACAAAGCATTGATTAATAGAATCTTAAATCTTCGTGAAATTTAGAGCCTTGGTGACTTTGTGGCAAAACCCGACTTTTTATACAGCCTCTTTTTCAAAAACAACTGAAAACTATTGAATCACCAATGGGAAAGCAGCCGAAATATCAGTATCTCCACCGGCATTGGTAATGTCACCATTACTTACACCTGCTGCATTTTTATCAAGGTCGTGTCTCAGAATAATCGTGAAAACCCCCTGACTGGCTGCTCCTGTGTCAAAGCTAAACTCCAAACCAAGCGGCTTTCCGTTTGAATCAAAATCAAGATAGGTCAGGTTTGAGATGTCAAGTCCAGTGCCCACAAGATAGAAAAACTGGTGCTCGTCTGCTTCTTCTTGAATCTCAATGGTCATATCTTCTGCCGGGCTTTCAAGTTCATTTAAAAGAGTCATTGAAGCTGTATAACTTGTGTTGGCCATCAGTGTGCCGCCTGTTATTACAGGAGGTGTTGGACCGTCCGGGTCAAGGTCTTTATATTCAAGCTCAATTGATGAACCTCCACCCACAAGAGTTACTTTAAGTGTTGTAATGACTTCTTCTTCCACTATGGGTGCAATATCATCATCACTTGAACAAGAAGTGATAAACAAAGTTGTTATGAATAAAATAGCTAATAATTTTAAATTTTTCATTTTAATGAATTTTAATTAATAATTGATTTTTAAACGTAAAACTATATTTCTTCCCAAATCGTCTGCATAAAACCGCAAACGGTTGAGGTAATCTCTGTAGTTTGTATTGAAAAGATTGTTGACTGTCAATCCCACTGAAAAGGTCGAATGTCCAAAAACACTAAAATCCACATCGGCATTTAAATGCATCAAATGATAGGCCGGCGGAGTCGTACTTAAATCAATAATCTCTATACTTTCAGATATGGGCAAATAAATCTCAGTGTTGGTTTCCGGAAATTCATTTTGCCTGAACACATAATTGCTTTCCAGTCCAATGCGTAAATTCTTCAGTGTTTCATTTTTATACTGAAGGGTATTGCTCAAATTTGCCGGTGGCATTAATATAAGCGGTTCATCTGTTTTTCGGTCATATCCTTTTACAAAAGCAAACTTGCTGATCAAGTCAAACTGTGAATTTAATTTCACTTTTGAATCAAAATCAAACCCCATCAGTAAAGCATCGGTTTGCTTAAACTCCCAAACCTGAAAACTTCCCCTGATGGTTTGTTCAACGCCGGCAGGTTCAATATAAATAAAGTTGCTGATACTGTTTAAATAAGGATTGACAGTAAACTGAAAACGGTCTGAATTTCTGCTCAATGAAAGTGAAACCTTATGCGCTGTTTCCTGATCAAACCGTAAATCTCCAATTTCTATGCGTGCTGCAGAATGGTGTAATCCTTCACTAAACAATTCAGACGGATTGGGAGCACGGGTGGCCAGTGAATAATTGGCCATCAGCTCATAGTGTTCACCAAAAGTGTAAGCTGCGCCCAACGTTCCTGAAAAGTTATGATAATCAAAAACCGGGTTGGTTAAAATTTGCGCACCCACTTCCATCACTTCAAATTCGGGGAATAAATTGTTGTATTCCCGGGCTTCCCAAAGTGATTTTCGATAGAACTTTTTAGCATCCAGATGATTAAAATCATACCGGACCCCGGCTTCCAGTACCCATTCTTCCCCAATATAATATTTCCCCAAGGCATAAATAGCCGCATCATATTTATCATAGTCGGGAATGAGTCGTCGCACACCGGTATCGGGATTGGCATAGTTGTTTTGATAACGCAACATCAACCCGCCATTGGCCTTAAAATTCATTCGGGCATCATAACTGAAATCTGCCGCCAGGGTGTGGGTGGTCAATTCCAGGTCAACAGAGGGAATATCGCCTCTTCCGCCACGGCGCACATCAAACTCCAAACGGTTATTGAACTGAAAGTCATATTGCAATTCCACTTTTCCGAAATTGCTTAAACGCTTGAAAACCTTGGCTTTTGCCAAATGATGAGAAACATTTTGTTTTGGGTTGTCAATCGAATAACTGAATTCGTTGATAACAAGTGGTCGCGGACTATTCAATGCCAAAAACTGATCTTCTGCATTTCCAAGATGAGAAGCCCTTAAAATCCCGATTTCTGAATTGAAATAAGAATAATAGGCTTCAAATCCGTAACGAAATTTGTTCAATCCCAATCTAAACGAAGCTGCCTTTTCAAAGATGCCGGTATTGCTTAGCTTATAATCAGGAGCCTCAAAGTCGCCAAAACGCTTCAAAGTTCCCTGTGCTGTTCCATACCAGCCGGTTTCTTTGGTTTTTGTAAGCGAAGAAGTTATGGTTCCGCCTCGGCCGTTTGTGGCAAACGTTGCCAAAGTACTTCCAAACAAAGAGTCTTTTCTGACAATTCGGGCCGGTTCCACCAATACGATTCCTCCCACGGCATCTCCTCCATATTGAAGCGCAGACGCTCCTTTAATGACCGAAATGCTTCCGGCAGTGTTTAAATCGACATTGGGCGCATGCTCCACACCCCATTCCTGGTCCTGCATTCTCACCCCGTTGTTCATGATCAACACGCGACTGCTGTGAAGTCCCTGAATGACAGGTTTTACCACTGTGCTGCCGGTGTTGAGTGATGAAACACCCGGAATTCGTTTTAAGGCATCGCCCAGTGAAGCGTAACTTAAATTTTCAATTTCATCTTTGCTGATTCTGTTTTCCTGTTGGGTAGCCACATAGTCTATGGCGGCACTTCCCCTTACAGTTACCTGATGCAACTCCTCAAGATGGTGCTCAAGTTTAATGGTTAATAAACTACTGAAAGGCATTCTCACTTGAACTGCTTTGGTGTCACATTCGGGATGTGATACCTGAAGTGTGTAACTTCCTGCGCACAAGCCCTCAAGGGTAAAATATCCGTCAAGATTGGTCATGGCATAGGTTTCAAGTCCGGCAACAATAATTACTGCTCCGTCAAGCGGTGTGTTGTCATGAAAATCAACCACACGACCTTGTAGGTTCAAATCACACTGTTGCGAATGGGAAACCATTCCGATAAAGAAAACAATGATAAATAAGCGCATAATGGCTTTATCCTTTTAAATATTATTGAAAAAATGAAAATTTAAGTCCGGGAAATTATGTGCAACGAGGCGGACCCCTGAGTTTAATCTGAAAGGATAACTTGTCTAAA
>NZ_JCBCCK010000118.1:0-8146 GCF_059864935.1 Planktosalinus sp. | reverse complement strand
GAACCCGGTCCTGAATATTGAAACATAAACAAAGGGTATTTTTTATTGGGGTCAAAATCTTTCGGTTTGATTGTGTACATATTCAGGTCAAAGCCATTCAACCTGATAGTTGAAAACTCTTTGGGAGAAATTACATATCCTTCCAATTTTTTCTGTAAATCGCTATTGTCCCTGATTTCTCTAACAAGTTTTCCATCTTTCGCATTACGCAATGTAAAAACCGGAGGTGTGGTGGTATTTGAAAAAGTATGAATAAACAGGCTGAAATCTGCACTGAAAGCAGCTTCATTTCTGCCTGCTGTTACTGCCAATGGGGCTTTGTCTCTTCCGTTTACCCTGATGGAATAAACCCCGCTATTGATACTTCCGTTTTCAGAACTTTGGTAAAACACGCGATTGGTTTTTTCATCAAATCCGTAATAACGAATAACCTCCCAGTTGCCGTTTGTGATTTGATTGAGTAGTTTTCCGCTTTTGTCGTAATGATAAATATGATTCCAGCCACTTTTTTCGCTGGTCCAGATAAAGCTGTTGTCTTTTAAAAAAGTGAGGTCAAAAGTAACATCTACATAAGCATCATCGGTTTCCTTCAGGATGAGTGTGGATGTATTTGAAGCAGCGTTGTAAAAAATCAGGTTGAGTTCGTTTTGCTTTCTTCCCATCAATTGAAAACTCAAAATATCTTTATCATTGGTCCATTGTAATCTTGGGATATAATAACTATTAAACCCACTCAAATCTATGGTTGAAATATTTTTTTTATCAAGATCATATAGGTGTAAGGAAACTTCGGCATTTTTCTCCCCGGCTTTTGGATATTTAAACACTTCCTGAGTGGGATACAAACCTGTGCCGTAAACATCCATAGAAAACTCCGGGACATCGGTTTCGTCAAAACGGATAAACGCCAGCTTATCGCCTGTTGTGTTCCAGTCAAAAGCCCTTACGATATAGAATTCTTCTTCATACACCCAGTCGCCAATACCATTGATGATATGGTTCTTTTTCCCATCGGAAGTGATTTGTGATGTTTCACCGCTTTGCAGGTTTTTAATGTAGATGTTGTTTTCAAAACCGTAAGCAATTTTAGTCCCGTCAGGTGAAAAAAGAGGTTCCTGAATTTCGTTTTCAGAAACCAAAATGAGCTTTTTTGTGTCCAATTCATACACAAAATACTTCCCTAAGGTTGACCTTCTGTAAATGGATTTTAAGGAAGTGGCTATCAAAAGTTTGTTTTCATCCTTGCTGAAACCATAAGACACGATCTGATCGATTTCTGATAAATCGGCTGAGTTAATAAGCGTTTCTACTTTTTCTGAAGTGTTGTAATCATACACATCAACTGTTGATGCCTTTCTTGCCCTGTCATAATTTAAAACGGTGTACTGATTGCCGTTTTTCATCGAGTGGAGACGCTCCAGCGTATTGGTTCTAAATTCATTACCCCAAATTTCTTCAAGGGTAATTTGTTTGGTTTGAGCAAAAATTGAAACTGAAATAAGTAGAAAAGCGGGGATAATAGTTTTGAAAAGCTGCATGTTTTTTTCGTTAAAAAATTGTAAGGTCAAGTTTACTAAAAAATCTGCAAAAAAGGGCATTTTTAAGGTGTAAATTGTTAGTGTGGTTTTGGGGGTTAGAATTTCAATCATAGTAGTCCGGAATTGCCACTAAAGCACGAATAAATTAAAATCAAATCTATATGCAAATCCATTCTCTCAATATTGGATATCTCAAATTGTGATTTCCAATCGGTCAATTCCTCATTCGGAAGTTTTATCTTTGCACTTTCAATCTTAAATTTATGGCAAAAGCAGTGAGCGGGTTTTCAAAACTCAATAAAACTCAAAAAATAGACTGGTTGCTTGAACATTATTTTCACGGCGATCAATCTTTAAAGGAAGTTTTGCAGTCCTATTGGAACAGCAGCAACAAACTGCAGCAACTGCACGATGAGTTTATTGAAAATACCATCAGCAACTTTTATTTGCCGCTTGGCATAGCGCCTAATTTCCTGATTAACGGAAAACTGCACACCATACCGATGGTCATAGAAGAAAGTTCTGTGGTGGCTGCTGCCAGCAATGCCGCAAAATTCTGGATGGACAGGGGCGGGTTTAAAGCTGAAGTGGTTTCAACCCTTAAAAACGGGCAGGTACATTTCAATTACTTTGGCGAAAAGCAATCTCTTTTAGATGTTTTTGATGTAGTAAAACCAAAATTGCTTGATTCGGTTAAAGTACTTTCCAAAAACATGGAAAAACGTGGTGGTGGTGTTATTAACATCACACTGACCGATAAAACCGATCAACTCGAGAATTACTATTACCTGCATTGCACTTTTGAAACAGTGGATGCTATGGGTGCTAATTTTATCAACAGTTGCCTGGAACAATTTGCACAAACTTTTAAAAGCGAGGCTTTAAAAGAGGGACTTGATCTTGAAATTGTCATGAGCATACTTTCCAATTTTGTTCCGGAATGTTTGGTAAGAGCTGAAGTTTCCTGTAACATTGAACATTTAAACACGAGCGAATTTGAAGGCAGCTACTTTGCAGAAAAGTTTGTAAGGGCCATACAAATTGCCAATGCCGAACCCCGCCGGGCCGTGACCCACAATAAAGGCATCATGAATGGTATTGATGCAGTGATTCTTGCCACCGGAAATGACTTTCGAGCCGTGGAAGCCGGAGCACATGCCCATGCTTCCAGAAACGGGCAATACCAGAGTTTGACCCATGCAAGTATAGATGATGATACATTTAAGTTTTGGATAGAAATTCCGCTTGCCATTGGTACTGTGGGTGGTTTAACGTCGCTTCACCCACTGGTAAAGGTGGCTTTGGCAATGCTTCAAAAGCCATCTGCAAGGGAGTTGATGCAAATCATAGCCGTTGTGGGATTGGCTCAAAATTTTGCTGCGGTAAAATCACTAATCACCACAGGAATTCAGCATGGTCATATGAAAATGCACCTGAAAAATATACTGAACCAAATGCAGGCCACCGATGAGGAAAAGAAACTGGCATCCGCCCACTTTCAAAACACGCCCATTTCACACAGTGCGGTAATTTCATATATAGATTCACTTAGAAATTAAAGCATCAAAAAGAAGTGCAATGAAAACGGTGCTTCGACTCAGCAACCAGAAACTTGAAACCAGAAACCTTGAATAAACACTTTTACAGCAACGGAAAACTTTTACTCACTTCAGAATATCTGGTGCTTGACGGTGCTGAAGCTTTGGCTATCCCAACCGTTTATGGGCAGTCTCTTGAAGTAAAGCCCGGAGCTGGAAATATTTTGAAGTGGACGAGTCTTGATGAAAGAAATGAGGTTTGGTTTGAGGGGAAGTTTCAACTTGATAAAGCAATTTCAATAGATTCATTTTCAGACAAAAAAGTGGCTCAAACCTTACAACATATTTTAGCGGAAGCCAAAAAACTTAACCCGGTATTCCTTTCTGAAAATTCAGGTGTTGAAGTTGTCACTAAACTCAATTTCCCGAGAGACTGGGGATTGGGAAGTTCATCCACTTTAATCAATAACATCGCTCAATGGGCAAATGTGGATGCGTTTACGTTGCTTAAACACAGTTTTGGCGGAAGCGGTTATGATATTGCCTGTGCTCAAAACGATGTTCCTGTTATTTTTTCAAACAGCCAAACTCCCCCGGTGGTGAAAAAAATTGAACGTTTGAACTGGCCGTTTACAGATGAGTTGTTTTTTGTATATCTCAACAAAAAACAGGATAGTAAACAATCGATTTTTCACTACAATAAAATAGGGTCAGAAAAGCTCAGTTTTATTGAAAAAGCAAATCAAATCACCCGTGAAATTCTAGAAGCCAAAACACTTGAAGAATTTGAAGCTTTAATTGAGCAACACGAGTCGCTGCTTTCTGAAATGTTGCAATTGCCAAAAATTAAAGACCAATTGTTCAGTGATTTTCGCGGAAGCATAAAAAGTCTTGGCGGCTGGGGCGGAGATTTTATTTTGGCCACCGGAAAAGATGCTCCTTATTATTTTAGAAATAAAGGCTTCAGTGTAATTGTGCCTTTCAAAAAAATGATTAAATAAAAAAGCCTTTCTAAAATCTGAAAGGCTTCTTCATATAAAATTATTGAATGCTAATAAAAGTTTGCTCTTCGGTCGTCGATTTTCGCTTTCTTTTTAAGCGCATTGAACACATTTGTATTGATGTTTGAAGTTCTTCTGTTGTTAATTTGAGTAATGTGTGTCGAATAGTTTTGAACGTCTGCGGCTTCTGTTCTAGAAAGGACTCTCAACATATAAACACCATTACGTCCTTCAATTAATCCTGAGGTTTGACCTTCTGAAAGACCAAATGCGGCACCAACTACTTTTGGCTCGTTTCCTGCATCAGGTAAGGTTGGCACTTTTCTATTGAGTGCCGTGGCTTTTTTAACCTGAGTGTCTTGTTGAGAAGCAATATCCTCCAGTGTATTGCCTTTTATAGTCCCCATAATGCGCTTGGCTTTCTTTTCATTTCGAACCAAGGGCGTTACCGCAGCTGAAACCTCTGAAACCGGCATTAAACCTTTATCGGTTTTTGCAGTTACCTGAACGATGGCATAACCGTTTCTCACGTTAAATCTTCTAATGTCACCCACTTTGGTCCTTTTTTCAAATGCCCAGTTTACGATAGAGCGATTGTTTCCAATACCGGGAATGTTTTCCTCAAGTTCACCAATACGTCTAACAGGTCTTACATCAAGCATTTCCTCCCTGGCAACTTCAATAAAATCTGAATTGGAAGCATTGGCCTCAAAACGGGTGGCTTTAACAAAGGTTTGGTTAAGTGTTTCTTCAGAAGGCTGAATGTTTTTGATGACATTTACCACTTTGATGGCCTTTTGGACGTTTTTTTGATCTTCTATACTCAACACAAAAAACCCAAACTCTGTTTCAATAACCCCTTTATCCCCGGTTTTATTGTCGAAAGCAAAGTCATTGTATTCTTTGATGTTTAAAGAGCCTACAGTCAAATACCCTAAATCACCTTTGTTTGTCACTACATCTGGATCCTCAGAAAACCCAAGTGCAAGGGTTTCAAATTTTGAGTTGTCTCTTCTCAAAACATTTAGCAAACTGTCAGCAAGTGATTTGGCCTGTTCTTTGGTCCTGCTTTTTTTGACTGGAATTTCAAGTCCATCCCAAGCAATAAGGATGTGTTTAGCCTGAACTGAGTCTGCCATTTGACGGGTATCAATCACTTTGGTTAAGTTGAAACGCCCTTCGGTTCTGTAGGGTCCGTAAATTTCCCCCTTGTTGATTGCAAAAAGAGTATCGGCAACTTCTTCAGGTAGTTGATACTTAAAAAACCATCTGTCGTTGAGTTGACCGTCACTGTGTTGCGATACAAACATTGCATAATCAGTTGTTTCTCTAAAGCTTGGTAAAGTGTCGTTTGTTTGAGTAATTGAGTTGTATTTAATTTGAGGCTCAAGTAACGTGTTGATTTCAGCTTCAATTTCGGCTTCATCAGCAGACGACGGGTTTTCTTCAAACAAGACATACTGTATGTCCACAGCAGCATCTGCCTGATATCTTTCAGAATTGCGCTTGATGTAGTCTGCAATATCCTTTTCAGTTACCTGAATTTCATCATCGGGAATGTTTGAATATGGAATTTGCACAAATTCAATATCTACTTTGTCGTTTTCAAGTCTGTATTCTTTTTTGCCTTCAAAGCTGGTGGCTGTTAACCCCGCTCTGATCATATTGTAGTAAGTTTGTTCTAATGCTGTTTGTGAAATGCTTTTCTCAAACTCAATAAACTGTCTATATTGCTCAGGGGCATTTTCTTTTACATCTGCCAAATATTCCTGTAGCATAAAAGGGTCAAATATTCCTGCCTGATTTGAAAAGGTCGGGTTTCCCGAAAGGTTTTGTGCCAGGATGGTTGACAATTGGTCATCGCTTATTTGCAGACCCAAGTTTTCAATTTGTTCTCTTAACAACACCGAACGCAACTCGTTGTTCCAAACCACATTTGCGGCTTGAAGGTTGGTTGCATTGGTCCCCATATTTCTTAAGGCATTCTCAACCTTATTGATAAAATCAACTCTTGAGATATCATTTCCGTTTACGGTTGCAATGGTATTTTGTTCTTTGTTTGATGAAAATCCACCTCCATCAATCACATCCATAAAAACAAAGGCAAACAATGCCATTGCAATTATTACAATCAAGAATATTGATTGCTGCCTAATTTTATTTAATACTGCCATTTTTCTCTAAATTAAATAGGGGGCGAAAATACCAATTTTGAATTACTTTTAAAAACCTTATTGACCAAAAATTCCATTATTTTCAAAAATAGTTTATCGTATGAGGTTTTGTTTAATTTCCTGAACGAAAAGACAGAAACAATTTTCAATGCTTTTAACTCAGTTAGCTGCATTACAGTAATTTATACTATAATGATTAGTGATATTCTTAAAGAAGAAAAAAACAGGTGTAGCTGATTTAAAGTCTTCAAATTCTCCTTTGAAGTACTTTTAAAGAGTAAAAAGATTGAAAAACCAATTTCAATATCTCATTAATTGTATAAAAAAAGGAAATTAAGCCTATTTAAGGCGCAACATTTAATCATTTTTGTTCTGGCGCTTTTCCATTCTTCTTCGGAAGTTTCTCTTGAAGAAATACATAAAAAGGGCCACCGCTCCAAAAAACATAAAGAGATTAGCGCGGTCCGGCTCTGAATTCCAGCTGCTTATAACAGCAAAAACAGATAAAAAAAACATTACCAGATAGGCATATTCAAATATTTTATAGACTTTATTGTTCATCTTCTTCAGGTTTTTCGGTATTATCGACTATTTGCACCCCGACATTTTTTCGGGATAAAAAATTATTGAAATCTTCGCTGGAATCAAAACGCCCGCCGTCATTAAACGAACCGTCCTTGAACGTTATGCGATAGGGCTGGTCAGTAAAAATCCATTTGTTGTTTTGGTCCCAGTAGAGTTGATTGGCATTTAAAATCACGCTATCGGCAGTAATCAACACCACGTTACCTCTCAGGTCGACCAAATTGGCCTTGTCAAACTGAATTCCATAATCTGAGGTCACGGTGCCCTTCTCCCCCTTTTCATTCCAGAATTGCACTTCAAGACCGTCCGGAAATTCAGCAAAAGAGAAGTTGTAGTTTGAAAAATCTAGCAGTTTAGGCGTGATTAAGTTTGTTACGAGTTTGCCCGAGTCTGTGTACTTTAGATTCACTCCTTCACCTTCGGCTATGGGGCCAAGGTCTGCAATGGTGAGTTGTTGTTTTTCGCGATAGTTCCCTTCACAAGCAAAAAGCGTTAGGATTGTAAAAACAATCATAACGCTTTTTAGGCTATGTGAAAATATTTTCATTTTACAGGTTTGGAACAGTTACACTTCCACCTACCCAACATTGTCCAAATGAGATGGTCTTTCCTTCCATGCCCCTGTTAAAGATATCTGCCCGGCTTGGAGCACGTTGCATATAACTTTCAGCGGCGGCGTTGGCGTTTGCTGCAACCGAAGGGTCAACTCGTGCAGCAGTTCTGGCTAGATCAGCAGCCAACCAGTTTACAGCCCGTCTTTCAAAAACGTCCTCACCACAGTTGTTGGCACTTGATGAAATCATACTGGCTATTTGCAGGTATGCTCTACCATATGATGGTCTGGCATCAATCGCTCTTCTGTAAAAGCTTCTTGCAGTACCGAAATTATTAGCTCTTCTATAATTTTCACCCAATTTATAGAAAACATCAGCTTTTCTAGCGTTATTAGTTTCAAGTTCTGCAGATTGAATAAAATAATCTTGAGCCAGCTTGGCTTTACCATCTGCTTCAGCCAATTGGCCTAAATAATAGGCAGATCTTGACGAAGGATTCAGATTATGCAATTCCTGTACTAACTTAAAGAATAACGGGTCGTCACATTCTTTTGCCGAAAGTCTGCCGGCAGCCATTTGCAACCAGTCAATATTTGTTTTATTGTCATCAAATTCTCTTTGATACATAGGCACCAGGTTTTCACAATCTGCAAGGATACCCAGTTTACCTATGATACTCCCTTTAACCTGTGCATAGGCTCTCAGGTTAGTTTCTCCTGCACTAAGTAATCTTTCATCAGCTTGATTTAGTTTAGC
>NZ_JCBCCK010000314.1:0-3960 GCF_059864935.1 Planktosalinus sp. | reverse complement strand
GCATAAAGACAAAAAAAAAGATATAAACGCTGCCTCAGACATTCCCAAAAAAATGAAACTTAATTTTGATAATATCGGCTATTCAGATGCTTTCAATAAGGATGATTTAACGAAGATTGAAGGATTGAGCCCTTTTATTGAAGACAAACTCAATCAGTTGGGCATTTATTCATACAATCAAATAAGCAGGTTCACAAAAGAAGACGTTGAAACAATCACGCATTTAATTGAATATTTTCCGGGAAGGATAGAACGCGACAATTGGGTGGGTCAGGCCAAAACACTGGAAAAGAAAAAAGCCACTCACGCGGAGTAGCTTTTATTAACTGAATCTAATTTTTAATTAGTTATTGCCTAAAATAATGGGCATACCTGATTCTCCACCGCCAATCACAACAACTTTAGCATTTGGTGACTTTGAAAGTTCAAGTGTAGCCTGAATTCCTTTTTCCTGAAGGATTTTATCAGTCAAAGAGGCACTTAGAATTCTGTTGGCTGTAGCTTTACCTTCAGCATCAATTCGTTGTCTTTCTGCTTCTTGTTCTGCTTTTTGCAGTCTGAATTCATACTCCAAGGCTTCCTGTTCCTGGCTCAACTTTCTTTCAATTGCTTCTTTGATTGTGGGGGGCAATTTCACATCTCTTACAAGTACTTCATTCAACTGAACAAACTGTCCTTCAAGTAAACGGTTGGTTTCTGTGTAAATTTCAGTTTGAATGGCATCTCTTTTACTTGAATAGAGTTGCTCCGGGGTATAACGCCCCACTACACTTCTTGCCGCAGAACGAATCGCCGGCTGTAATACACGCTGCACATAGGTTTCACCTTTTTGCTGGTAAAGATTGGCAAGGTTTTCATATTCCGGCTGAAACCAAATGGAAGCATCAATTCTAATATCCAAGCCGTTTGAAGAAAGTGCTTCAATTTTTTCTGAAAGTTCCTGTTGTCTTACTTCAAAAATAGTCACACTATTCCAGGGAGCAACAATATGAAACCCTTCTCCAAGAGCTGGTTTGTCTGTTACCACACCATCTGCTAGAGGCTTGTATAAAACACCGGCATTACCGGCACCAATAGTTACTATTGATCGTGTTAAAAAGATTATTGCTACGATAATAATGATAATTAAAGGCAATCCAATTTTTGGCATTTTTTCCATTTTATTAAATATTTAGGTTTTTGAAATTAAATTTTGATTTTTGGAAAACTAAATCAAACCGTGATACTTTCTGCTAAACCACTCTGTGGCAAGTAATATAACCAACAGAAACAGCAGTGTTTTCCAATCGAGCAAAGTTACGGTTTTTTGTTCACTTTTTTGAACAATTGCATAACTGTTATTGGTAAGCAAGTCGTTTTCTATATCAGAAAAATCCGAAGCGAAATAGGACTGTCCACCTGTTGCGCTTGCAACTCGGCTGAGTTTAGCTGCATTGGCATTTAGAAATTGCCTTTCTACATTGAATTCGATAATGCTAAAATTACCGGAAGCACTCAATGGCTCATCAACCACCGAAACTGTATAAGTATAATCCCCGGCAGGCAAACTGCTCAGGTTGACTTCATAAAAATTGGTTTTCAGCAGTAACGGAAAAGTGTATTGTTGCTCTGTCTCCTGATTTTTTAACGAAATGGTCAAAGACGCAGTATTGTTGAACACATAATTTCTATCAAAATACTGAGCTGATATTTTTACATCGCCGCTATTGTAATAAAATGACTCCGATTTAACCTCTAATCTTGACTTTCTTTGATTGGACGAAAGGTATTGCACCAAACTGCTCATAAAGTCATCAAACGGCTTAAAACTGTTGTTTCTTACATACGCATTGGCCCGCCAACGCCAAATTCCTTCCGCATCGAGGATGGCTTGTCTTCGGTTGTTTTCTTCGAAAGTAGCCAGCAATGGATTTTCGGTAAATATTCCTAATATACTTTGATATAACATCACGTCGTGAGGTACATTTATTTTCAGGTCACCCAAAGTGGTTTCCAGCGGCGGAAAATTGCCAAAACCAATATCTTCCATAGAAAACTGCCCGTAACTTGGGTTCAAATGTCCCTGAACCTGCTCACGGCTGTAGGCTTGTTTACCAAATATATTTTGCTTTCCATTTAAAAACATCCAGTTGGTTGACGGACCTAAAATCCAAAGGGTATTTTGGTTGGATTGTTCCAGCTTATCAATAACTCCCGAAAAACGGTTGCTGGGTTGGTAAAGAATCACCAATTGAAAATCGTCTATCCTATTGACTGCGTTTTCAGGAGTGTCCATTTCAAACTTGCGTTGCTCGTTACTGGTGATGGATTTTTTGAGCGCGCCCTGATCGGGATGCACTATATCACTCACTAAAAGCACATTGGTGGACTGATCAATCACTTCTACGGCAAAAAAACGGGTGTTGTTTTCTATGTTTTTTTCATTTTCAAGCGGCCTGATTTCGGCTGTAAAGCGCTGTACTCCCACCTGATTGGCCGGCAGATTAAAATTCAACACTTTTGAGTTTTCGCGGTCGCTGAAGGTTACATTTTCCTGATACAAAGTACTGTTGCCCTGTCTTATAGTAAATACTGAATTTTCAATTTCATCACCTGTATAAGAAACAAAAACCTCTACAGGAAATTCGTTTTTTAAATAGGCATAACGATTTACATTGATTTGGTTGATGGCCAAATCTTTGTAAACAATGGTATCGCCCAATATAATGGAATAGACCGGCTGTTGGCTTTTTTGGGCCGTAAATTCATAATCGGTACCCAGGGTTTGGTTGCCATCAGTTACTAATATGATAGGTGCCGTACTGTTTTTGTAAATTTCGTTAAGCGACTGAAGCGGTTGGGAAATATTGGTTTGAAGTTCGCTGAAATTCAGTGAATCCATCCTGCTCAATTCCTTTCCAAAGTTGTAAAATGACACGTCAAAACGGTTGTTGAGGGCTTCGCTGTTTTGAATAAAATCTATAAACTCATTGACTTCCATTTCCCTTTCCAAATAACTGACTGACTGCGAATTGTCAACAGCTATGGCAAGTGTGGGTTTAACATCAAAATAAGTGTTTTGATAAAATTTAGGATTGAACAAAAGCAGTATCAAAACAAAAACGGTAAGAAATCTCAGAATTCCAAAAAACCAGCGCAGACGGGTGTTTAGTTTGGATTTATAACCATAAAAGAAAAATGCTACTGCTATCGCAACAATGGTTGTAAAGATTATATAGAGCAAAGCGTTTTCATACATAATTATTTATTTCAAATTTTTTATGTCAAATGTCAAATGTCAAATTTGAAATAACACATTTGAAATTTGAAATGCAATTAAGTTAACATTCCGCCATCTACGTTAAGCACTTGTCCCGTGATGTAGGCTGACATATCACTGGCAAGGAACACACAGGCGTTGGCGATATCTTCAGGAGTCCCTCCCCTTTTTAATGGAATGGCGTCCCTCCAGCCCTGAACGGTGGCTTCGTCGAGTTTTCCGGTCATTTCAGTTTCAATAAAGCCAGGCGCAATGGCGTTGCAACGAATGTCACGCGAACCCAACTCCAAAGCTACCGACTTGGTAAATCCAAGAATACCGGCTTTTGAGGCCGCATAATTGGTTTGCCCGGCATTGCCTTTCACTCCCACTACAGAACTCATATTGATGATCGAGCCTTTGCGCTGCTTAAGCATAGTGCGTTGCACGGCTTTGGTCATATTAAACACAGACTTTAAGTTCACCTCAATCACCTTGTCAAAATCTTCTTCGGTAATGCGCATCAACAGGTTGTCTTTGGTGATACCGGCATTGTTGACTAAGATATCAATACTTCCAAATTCCTTGACCACTTCCTCGGCCAGTTCCTGTGCCTGTTGGTAATTTGCAGCGTCGCTTTTATAGGCTTTGGCTTTTATGCCTTCTTTTTCGAGTTCGCTTTGCAATGTTAGCGCGGCTTCTTCAGACGAGCTGTATGTAAA